>JANYIT010000184.1 GCA_025358725.1 Chamaesiphon sp. GL140_3_metabinner_129_sub | reverse complement strand
ACGGGTAAATATATCCCCGTGATTGCTGATGGTGGCTTGGTCACTGGTGGTGATATCTGTAAATGTATCGCCTGCGGTGCGGATGGTGTGATGATCGGTTCGCCCTTCGCTCGTGCGGCAGAAGCACCTGGACGTGGTTTCCACTGGGGCATGGCTACTCCTAGCCCCGTATTACCCAGAGGGACACGAATTAAAGTTGGGACTACTGGTAGCTTGGAGCAGATTCTCAGAGGTCCAGCTAAATTAGATGATGGTACTCACAATCTTTTAGGCGCACTGCAAACTAGTATGGGCACCCTAGGTGCAAAAACGATTAAGGAAATGCAGCAGGTGGATGTCGTCATTGCGCCTTCACTGCTAACCGAAGGCAAGGTTTATCAGAAGGCTCAACAACTAGGTATGGGCAAATAAACATTCGGAGACGGGTAGTCGGCGTATTTCTTCTATCAACTTGTCGTTCAACCGCCGTAATCGCCTCCCTGATTTTTGGTGGTGCTGTTACAATTAAGGTTAACGGAGGCTGATGTCTCCGTTCACTCCTCACACCACATTCCGCCTGAGACACTTTATTGTGTCTTGGGCGGTTCCTTGTTTAGGGCTTGCTGAAAAAAGCTGATCACCGATCTGCGTGGAAGTGCTACAACTGGGAGCATCCAACTTGAAAACTTAATTCAACAGGTTTGTACAATTTTCTGGTCAGCAAGGGAATCATAATTGTAGCAATCGTAACTGCGATCGGTTAGGTTTTGCGGTTCAGATTCGGACGAAAGACACATTGACATTCAACCTATTAATTTACATATCGATCGAGCTTCCAGGAGCTGGTAATGACTGAAGAAAATAAACCGAACAGCCTGCAAATCCTGCAAATTCACCGGAAAAAAGTTTATCTGGGTTTGGCGATCGCTGGTGTCTTCGCGCTCCTCGTATATTGTAACAATGCAGATATGACAGAGGAGGAGGCTAACGAACCGATCGATGCCGTATTTTACCAAAACACGACGCAATGTGAAGCTGACGCAAACAAGCAGCAAGATGAATATGCTGCTTTGCAGAAACAATACCAGAATGGTCAACTAGAGGAGGAGCCAACCCTACCGCCCATTAAGGTCACAGACTGTGCCCCCCAAATGCTGGCAGCCCAACAGGAACACAACAAGACAGCACCTGTTTATGCCTCGATCGCTGATTGCCAAACAGAAGGTGTAGAGTGTGAAGTCATACCTGCTGGTGGGCAATCGGCTGGATACCGCCCTAGATATGGCGGCAGCTATATTGACCCCTACAATGATCCCAGCTACACTTACATCAACTATGGTGGGCATCAGCATCGAGTATATGAAACGCGAACTGTGTATCTGAGTAGTACTCCTGGCAGAGTCATTACTCCTTATGGCCGAGAGATCTCCCAAGTAAACACAGGGAGGGTAATAGCTCCCCGACATACCACCTTCGCGGCACCAGCTCGACCGACTGGGGCATCTGGTAGCGGCACGATTAGAGGGAGAAGTAGTCAGGGTTTCGGCTCCTCTTTTAAGAGTACTGGTAGGGGTGGGAAGTAGCAAAAAATGAGACCAATCAAAATTATTCGTCGTCCCAATTGGCAGCGTCATATTCAAGAGAATGCCTACCAAGCTGATGTCTTAACTGATGCTCAGCAGAAATACTGGGTGGAATCGCTACCGCAACCATTTGCGATCGAATTTGATTGTAATGAAGAAACGGCGATCGCCCAAGCAACTGAATCTCTGTGGGAAATGTGTGTAGAATTCCTCGATTGGTTCTTTACAGATCATCATGAAGGTGATGTCGATCAACGGTTAGCAGCACTCCAGATTCGATCGAACTATTGGCAAGCCATCAAAAATAGTTGGGATCGCACTGAGCCAGTCGAGGACTTATCTCTCTGCACGCGATTCGATTTGGCCGTTACCGCCGAAGGGCAGATTAAACTGCTCGAAATCAATGGCGATACCCCACTACTCGGTGCTGAAACCATATATCAATGGAATTGGTATGTAGACTACATCAAAAATCACCAGCGAGGGAAATTCCCACTCCCGAGTGATGCCAATCAGTTCAACGAATTTTGGGACAAGATTGCAGGTCAATGGCGGCGGATCGCGGCGGGCTACAATTTGCGGCAGCGCGGGATCTCCTTTCTGGTAGACGAAAATCTGGAAGAGGATCTGGAAATGGCGATGCAGTTGATTCAAATTCTCCAAGATGAGGTCGATCCAAATATTTATACGCAAATTGTCTATCTGCGTGGCCTCAAAGACGAACGTGATTGCGAGATCCAGCGGGGATTGGGCATCGATCAAGACGGCTACTTTGTAGACCATGTAAACGATCGAATTCCTGTCCTCTGGAAGATGTACGACTGGTCAGATCTCCAAAATGATCTGGCAAATGATGGGAGTACCCAAGCTCTTGCCGAGCGATTGGAGACAGGTGAAATTAAGGTCATCGAACCATTGTGGAAGCAAGTTCTCTCCAACAAGGGCGCAATGGCGATGATGTGGGAGCAGTTTGGGGATTCAGACTATGCTAAATATCTGTTGGCAACCTATTTGGATACCGACAACTCGCACGCATCGACAAAATTGCTGTTGGGAATGCATATCAGAAAGCCGATGCTGGGGCTAGAAGGCGTGGCAACATCGATCGAAAGCGGGTTTGGATCGTTGGAGCAAAAAGAGTCGTTTGGCTATGGAGCTGAGGGATTTATCATCCAAGAGTATATCGAATTACCCGCAGCTTTTGGCTATCACTACGCGATCGGTAGTTGGGTGATCGATGGTGAAGCCGCAGGGATCATTATTCGGGGCGACACTTCCAAGATTACTGGGCGACACTGTTTGATTATTCCGCACATCGTCTCCAACAATGGACTCTATCTTCCAGATTGAGGGAATCTATGTCGGCAATCCAGCACACACAACATTTGCGTAGCCTCTCGATCAGCGCAGCGAGAGTCAAGCAAAATATTTGGGATTTAGACGCATTACTTCCCCTCAGTTATTGCCTTTCGCCCCAATACATCGAACTAGCACCCAGGGGCATTCATTCCAACTTCTGCCATCTTCTGAGCCGTGATGTCTATTCGGAGGGCGATTCTCAACCGCTGTATGACTACATTATGACCCGATCTGATCAAATGTCCCCAGCATTTCTCGCGATGCTGGATCTGTGGCTGGAAGACGAACTCAAGCATTATGAGGCGTTGCGGCGGACGTATCATTGTATTGCTGGAGTGGACTTTGCCGAAATGGATCGACAATTTGCGGCGAGAGTCCATGAAATCAAACCGATCGAGATGGTGTTAGTAGATGAATTTACAATGTTGGTGACGATGATGTTTGATGAGATTGGTTCTGTCTATTCTTACCGTCGCGATCTCTGGGAATACTATCGTCATTTTGGGACAGCAATTCAGAAGATCGGTCATCATTTGGTCAAAGATGAGGGGATGCATTTCAGCAATGCCGCCGAGCTACTGTTAACCTTTCAGGTAATGTTCTGAATCTGTGGAAAGAAGTATCAGAGAAGCAAGATATAGCAGAGAGAAAGAAAAATGGTATTAGAACCTGTTCTGTGCCCAGCTTGTCAAAGTAGCGATGTCGTCAGACACGGATACTCAGGAGAAGGAAA
>JANYIT010000176.1 GCA_025358725.1 Chamaesiphon sp. GL140_3_metabinner_129_sub | reverse complement strand
CAGCAAATAGTGGACTAATTAGAGCGAGAGTTAATCCTACAAATTTGTTCACAACATCCCTCGGAGTTCGGACAGAAATAACCCGATCGCGAGTGCTGTCATAAAGTAGTAAACTAATTTACAAGCTTTGTTAAAAGCAACAGAATTATTAAAATCGCTGACTTGTTTGAGAAAACCTTCCATGATTTAAGTTCCTAATAAAATTAGTTTAGAAATTACCGTCGCATCTATAGCATATCGATCGGCTGCTTCCATTAAGGGAATACCTTGATATACAGATCCAATCATCTGTCTAATAGCATTAATCTGTTTGGGAGAATAGTCTTTCAAATCTCCTTTATTAATCGCCTCTCCCAAGCCATAGGCTAATTTAGCGACTAATATGCGGCGTTCCTTATTACTCGCATCAATTTCTTGCCTCATCATCGAAGCACCAGCGATCGGGTTTACCGGAGCTTGCGGAGCTAAGGTGAAGTCAACTAGAGCTACTGCTGCATCCGAGTTTTTCGCGTATCGAAGATTGAAAATATAAGTTTTTCTCTTCCCAGATTTATCCTTAGTAATTACGGTCAATCCCGACTGGACTGTCTGTTTGTTAGTCTGAATCACTCCAGGGATACTCAGTGGATCGATCGGGGATAAATGGATGAGTGAAGCAGTGTTAGTCACGGTTTGGTCTTGACTATTCATTGTTCCGTTAGTTGTTAAGCCGACCCACGACTTATTTTCAAGAAACATAGTTTCAATTGTTTCCCCCAAGTTCTCAAAATTAATATTCGTGCCAATTCCAGCATAGATATTAATATCCATCACCTCATTTAAAGGAGAATTAACGCGAACGATGATAGGTTTGCGATCGCGGACTCGATCGATTACCTTAACTGGACGGGCGAATACCGGACGATCGATCGTGCCAATTAAGAGGATTGCTGTTAACCCAATTACTGCTAAATTTCTCATATTATTTAATCTCAAAAGGCTTAGTTGTATATAAAGAAATTTTGGAGCCAGCAGGTAAGAACCAAACACGAGCGTTAGTTTCGAGTCGTTGAATTTCTGATTGATTGCGCTGCGCCCATTGCTGCACAAGCGGAGATGCTGCCCCATCGAGTACGCCACCAAGTACATTTGGGTTGCTAGTAGTAGTAGAAATTGCCGCTCCCCCTGTACTAATTTGGGTCTGGGTATTGGGTTGAATCAGGATTTTACCAAGCCCTTGCAGACCCCCAATCAAAGCTGTTTGCATATCCCGTCGATTAATCTCGCCGTTATTAAATTGTTTTAATTCAGCAACCAGAGGTTGATTATTAGTTCCTACCAACATTAAATTCCCAATGGGGATCGAATGTTCTACGCCACCGATGGCTACTTTGGCACCGCCAATTCTCAACATCCCATTACTAGCGACAGTAATTTGAGCCTGAATTTTAGTATTTGCCGGAATCGACATCCCACCTTGAGTATTCACAAACCCCTGCTCTAGGTTAAGGAGTACTTCTTGCCCTTGCTCTTCAGACAAGATTTGTAACGGTGTAATTAAGCTAGCAACCCGATTTTGCCCAGCAATGATAAACCTCCCAGTTGGGGTGGAACTGGTTGTTTGGACTAGCGATGGTTGAGGTGCAGCCGCGACTGTTTGCTCAGGGCGTGCTCTAAATACTTCTACTGCACCATTAGTCGCTTCTTTCCAACTTAGTTGAGGCGTAACCGTTGTTGGTACTGGTGCTGATGCAGATTTAATCGCTGGCGATGGGGAAAACTTGGGAGTTGTCGGAATACCACGACTAGCAACCAAAACAGGTTTAACGACTGGTTTTGTGGCTATTTCTACAGGTTTAACAACTGATTTTGTTGCTGTCTCCACAGGTTTAACTGGTGGTTTAGGTTCGCTCTTTACAGGTACAGGGGTTGGTGTTGGGGATGGCAGAATTGGGGGTTGAACGTTGGTGGGGGCTGAACTTGCGACAATCTGTTCGGGAGCAGCAATCGCTGGCTCTGAAGACTTAACTTTTGCAGGAACGGTAGCCGGAGCTAGACTAGTCGCAGTAGTAGGCGGAACGCCAGACTTAGCAGCCTCGGCTTG
>JANYIT010000157.1 GCA_025358725.1 Chamaesiphon sp. GL140_3_metabinner_129_sub | reverse complement strand
AATCCCGATGAGGTGACTCGTCGGAAAGAATTGATGGCTGCTGCCAAGCATCCAGTTCTAGGCTTGCATGAGTATGCCAAAGAACTGATTCCCACTTAATTTAACTAACACTGCTGGACTTTTTATGAATAAAACTATCTGGGGCACGATTGCCGTTCTATCAGCATTCATCCCAACTGTAAGTCTAGCAAATCCGCCTGAATCTACGCCTCCCGCACCAACAACAGCCCCAATTAACTATGAGGCAGTCGGTCAATCGGCACTGGGTACGAATACTACTTGCCAGCAAAATCCGGCATCTGCTAATTGTTTGAATGCTGCTACTCAAACTCTCACCACTGCTGGAGTCCAACTTCCTCCTGGAGCCAGTGCTGCTATCCAAACGGCTGGTAATGTTGCGAGTTTTGATGCTCAAGCGAATTTAGCGACACTCGCTAGTAGTTGCAATAACATCAGCAATCCAATGGCTTGCGTCTCTGGTGCCCAAGGGATCTTAGGATCTGTCGGCAATCTAGGTATCCCAGCTTTGACTGCTATGACTACTAATGTCACCGGAATGATGACTCGTGGATTAGCCGATTTAACTAAACAATTTCCGATTTTGGCAGGTTTCTTAGGACAAGGCAGTACCGCTCCTCCAACTAGCCAAGAGATTGCCAAAACTAATACTGATGATATCCAAAAAATTGCGGCGGCATCGCTAGCTCTACAAGCGAAGGCTACTGCTGAGGTGCTGCAACAGGCTCAAACTACGGGAGAATATACGCCTGGGGTTGCCAATGAAATCATCAACCGGAAAAGTAAAGCCTTTGCTGCGGCAATGACGGGCACAGCCGCCCTTCAAGCCAATCAGCAAAATAGTAATGCTGCGGCTGCTGATGTCAAGACGACGAATGACATTGCCGCGACTGATTATGATAGTTCCCTTGATGCTCTGGCTGGGACAAATAAATCTTTAGCAGCAGTTGCTCGTGGACAAGAGCGGATCAATGCCTCACTAATTGAGTCTAAAACAACTCAAGGACAATTACTCGAACAAACGGCTCTGGTGAGAGACACGATTAATCAAGCTAATATCCGGCATGATGTGGCAATTGAAAAAAATGTTGAAACACAAACCGCTTTACAGTGTTTTCAGGCATCGATTTATCGCCCAAAGTTGACTTGTAAATAATCGATTTTTTATTTTGTTCACCGCCAAGCAATAGTGAAAATCTTACTATCGCTTGGTGTATTTATTTATTATTATGAATTTATCGATCGATTATTATCCAACCTATCTCGCAGCTACCCAAGCTGGAAATATTTCTACTCTCGCTGCTAGCTCTGCTAAAACTGCGCTTGATGCTACCAATCAATTTTGGATTAAAATGTATAACGGCAGTGGTATCTTCGGCGAACTTAGCAAGTTCTGTATGGGATTAGCTGCTCTGTTTTTACTATGGAAAATTTATCAACTGTATGAGGAATATCGAGAACAACCTGACTATACTAAAATCATTAATAGTTTATTGCTGCCCCTAATTGTTTTTTGTATGTTATACAATAGTGGCGCAATGGCTAAAGGTTTTACCCAAAATTTGCGAACTTTAAGTTCTGATTTTGGGATTGATATGATATCGCGATCTGGGAATGATGCCTTTATAGATAGCACCAAGGCGAATATGCCTCCAGGGATGAAGTCTAGTACGATCTTTAAAGACCTGACGATAGATTTAGATAAATGTAGAATCGATGCAAATCCAGGGGTATGTGGTACCTTGGCTGCTTCAAAAATGATCCAAAAGCTGAATGCAATGAATCCTCCCGCAGACCCTGTAGCCAAGGCTTATGCGCTCGAACTTCAGACTAAAATTGTAGCTAAAATGCAAGCGGCAAATGGAGCGCAAAATAGCGCTATTAACTGGGATAGTGTGATGGGGATATTTTCCAAGGGACTGCCTAGTTTTGGAGATATCGGCGAACAAATTGTCATCACTTTATTAAATGCAGTTGTTGTCGGGTTTTATTGGGCGATGGAACTGGCTACATTAATTGCTTTCTATTTATTCCCAACTGCTTTGGCGATGGCAGTTATGGATAAGAAAGTGGTTGTTGACTGGTTCACCAGTTTTTGGGCAGTTTGCAATGCCAAGATTTGTTTCGCACTCGTTTTAGCATTAATCGGGCAAGTTGCTACTGCAATGGAAGGGGCATCATTTGT
>JANYIT010000099.1 GCA_025358725.1 Chamaesiphon sp. GL140_3_metabinner_129_sub | reverse complement strand
TTTTTTAGGATGTCTCGCAGCGGCTTCGGCATCCATGCGATCGCAAATTGCCTTTAAGGTTGCCTCTTCTGCTTCTTCCATCATTGCCATTGCCAAGTAGACCGATGTAGCCGCATAGTCCTCAGCTTTTTCCGCCCGATGTTCGAGTTTTTTGACTTCGCGACTTGCTTTCCACTCATCGACACTCGATTGCACCTCAGCTTCTTTTTCCTCAAATTGTGTTTTGAGCTTGGCTCGGTACTCATCGAATTCTTGTTTCTTAGCAGCTATGCTGGCTTTAGCTTCGTCGAGTTTCGATTGAATCTCAGCTTGGTTTTTTTTCGTAGCAGACTTGATATTATGTTTGAGCGATTTTGCCCGATCTTCAACTGCTTCTAAATTGTCATGCAGTTGACTTGTAAAGTTGTCGATTGCAGTACTCATCGTGTTTTATCCAATTTACTAAGTTTGCAAAACCTGTCGTTAGTATTGTCATCGAAGAAAAAATTATGCTATTAAGTTGCCATCTGGCATCGAAGCTTTTGTAGTCAATTACTCCGATATCAGATGGCAAACAAAATAACTATTTAGTAAATTTATAATGCGAATTTATTACCTTCTATCTTAACCTGAGATTGTGAAGATGGCGTGAGGAAAGCATTTACAATCGACCGTTATTAAAAGTAATTATCTTAATATTTAATTCATTGTTTCACGATTTTTAACTGCCATACGTAATCAAAAATATATAATCTGTCTATCTACATATAGACGGAGATTAATTTCGATTTTTTAATATGATTTAGTCAAAAGGGATAGGTGAAAAATGAAAACAATCAAATAAAGATCCACATAATGGGATCTTTATTTAAAAAATAACTTAATAGATCTTAATCTATGCAAATGAAATCCGCTCTCGCTTACTTTCGACTGAGGAAATAGACTCCAGGCTCACCCCAATTAATTGAGCGACTCGAATAGCCGAGGTAATCGCGCCACCATGCAAACCATCACCCAGATAAGCTCCCGCATGATAAGTGTGATTTTCACCATTAGTCGCCACCACTTCATCGCGGTAGCGGAAGGATTCGGTGGTGTACATCGGAGTGTGATGTGCTTGGGTATGAATGATTTGCTTTGGTGCAATCAATTCTTCTAGTTGAAATGATAGGAAATAATGCGGTGGCGATGAGATGTCACAAAGTTGATTTAGATAGCCGTTATAGCCCCAACGGGTATTTGTCTGGAAGAAATCAAATTCTGAGGGTTTATGAATGCCAAAGCGATCGTAGATAGTATCATCCTGGTGAACGATACTAGTGATATGATTAGCTTTCCAATCAGCAAAACGTTTCGTTTCGGCATCTGTTGGATCGGCGAGTAGTGCCATTACTCGATCTGGAGGCGTGGCAAATACAACTCGATCGAACTCATGAATTTCACCTGTAGACATCATAATTTTGACACCATCAGGACTTCTAATAATCCGACCGATCTCGACACCCAATACAATCTCTCCCTTAAATCGCTCTAATATTTTTTCGATATAAGTGTAGACACCACCTTTCACCCGTACCCAGTTAGTCGAAATATAAGCACGCAACATCGGAATCGCTAATTCTGCCGGAAAATCATCAATTAGCTCAAATGGAATTGAGTAACTATACATTACTAGCAATTTAAGCCAGGTATCGCGAGTACCCGAACTTTTCAGATATGCAGATAGGGGCAGATCTGCTAGATTTTGGAGATTAGCAAGTTGGATTCTCAACCATAAGCTAGCAGAACGCGCGTAAGGATTCAGGTGCTAGAAGCTATATTCAGAGAGACTTTCATTTTATCAAATTCTTGAAAATGATTTCTCATTTGCAACAAGTGGTGCGATCGCGTGGTTTTAGGCTCTGTTATTGAGAATATGATTCGATCGATATTTAATCATATTACTTCAAAGGTATACCCAGAGACGATCGCGCTCAAACTTTTTAGACCTGAATCCTTACGAACGCGCATAAAGGGTATCAAAGCGTAAATGTTCGATAAGGCGGTGAATACCTGAGAAATTATTATTAGTGTTGATTGACGATAAAAAGCGATCGCCATTATTAAAAAACATCCCCGAACCAACATTTACAGGTTCTAGTTCGACATCTAATTCTTTCATCAACGCGATAAAATCTGTAAATGCAGTCGGAAATTCCAGCACACCACCTTCAAGAATTTTGCGGCAATCCGATCGATCCGGTTTCACATTTTTATTCAATGTCCGAATATGTCCGCCTAAAATGGGTTGTCGTTCAAATACGGTGACATGATGCCCTTGTTTGTCGAGTAGATAGGCTGATACCATCCCACTTGCGCCACCGCCAATTACTGCAATTTTCATAATTAAATTAACCTCTAAACAGTAGAAAATCCCCTCCCAGGAGCGAAAAGTGCGGTCTTGGGGTTCCCCCAAGTGGAGCACCTTTTCAAGACAGCGGCGGTTTTATTCGGAGGGAACCTCCGAATAAAAAAACCGACAAGACAGGGGTGCCCGTAGGGCAGCACATTTATAGTGCGGGTGGGTAGGATCTACGCAC
>JANYIT010000083.1 GCA_025358725.1 Chamaesiphon sp. GL140_3_metabinner_129_sub | reverse complement strand
ACTTGACTTTCTCTCTTCCTGGGGAGATTTTCTAGTGTCTTTCTTTTTGGCTACTCAAGCTCTTGTTTTTCTGTCTCTACTTTGTGTGCGATCCGACAATACGGGTGTCATCACCCGCCAACCTCATTGTCGTCTAACAATAGATCTCCCTAACTCCTAGCGGATCGCACCTGTAAATATTGCTTCGGCTAAGTTTGTTCCCGTAAAAATTGCGTGACGGAGGTTGGCATAGCTGAAATTTGCATCTGTCAGATTTGCGCCGGATAAATCGGCACCGGATAAATCGGCTCCAGTTAAATTGGCTCCACGCAGGTTTGTGTTGTGTAAAATCGCCCTAGTAAAAATAGTTTTAGTCAGATTTGCCCAAGAGAGATCGGCTCCCGTCAAATTTGCTCGATCGAAATTGGCTAGAACTGCGTAAATATTGACGAGGTGAGATCGAGTTAGCGATGCTTGGCTGAAATTGGTTCGATACAAATGTGCCGATCCTAGTTCGGTTTCAGCTAAAATTGCCTGACTCAGATCTGCCTGGGCTAAATTGGTTTCGACCAAATCGGCATAACAGAGTGTGGCGCGGTGTAAACTGATCCGATCGAGATCTGCACCCCTAAGCCTAGCTGAGGTTAAGTCGATCGAGATTGCATTTGCTCTTGCTAAATTAGCATCCCGCAGATCGGCATGAGCGAAATTACTGCCCATCAGATTGGCACCACAGAGATTCGCCCGCCGCAAATCTGCACCGACGGCTCGACAATTAATAGTTTCGATCGATTGTAAACTAGCATCGACCAGATCCGCTCGATCGAGTATTGCATTACAGAGGTTTGCCCCCATCAAATTCGCTGCTACCAATTTGGCATCGCCTAAATTCGCTCGCCGCAGATTGACATCATGCAGATCCGCCCCGCGCAGATTCAACCCCATCAATTGAGCATCACTCAAATCTGGGACTTCCAAATGATCCGCTCGCCAATCTAACCAGGCTATTGCTCCCCGCCGCAACACGGCATCCGCACTCACTCTCATCGCCTACTCCTGCTGACTCCGCTCTGGAAATGGACGACCGGGCAAACTCGCTAGTGCGGCGAGAATTCCCGCCTCAGCCGCCTTGATATCCTGCTCCTCACCACCTAGATACAGCCGCCCAAACACACCAACAGCAGAGATTTGGAGAATATTAATCCGTGCAGACTTCTCTGCCTCATTAGCCGCAATCGCGGCATATGCGGCTGGTTCTACTTCCAAGACATATAGCGTTTGTCCGGCGAGAATCATATTCCCCCGTCGCCCACGATTGATCATCTGAGTATGATGGGGCGTAATATTCCGAATAATCCGACTCGAAATTACGCGCGGCTTGAGACAATCAGACTGATCTACTCTCAAATATTCTAAAATGGCTCGTCCGGCGGCATGAACATCGCCCTGGTTACTCGCATGGATTTCCATCAATCCATACAACCGTTCGATAATCTGTACCCCTGGTTTTACATCTGCGGATTTGAGCGCGATGTCCATCATTTGATTGATTTCCACCCCAGGTGAAACTTCGATCCACAATGAGGAATCCGATGGCAATGGCAAAAATCCCTGAGCTTCAGTACCCAGATATGCAGCATGTTGGCGTTGCAATCGATCGATAAAAACGTAACTGCGGAGGTCAATTCCCAAGACTTTTTAAAACGTGTTCAGCTTACTTAGTATACCGCAGATGGATTGCTATCTAATTTACTCTTCAGATCGCGCCTCAGTTGCCACGTTTTTTGACTTTAAATAAATATTTAAAACAACAACAGGAGCAAGAAAAAGCTGTTCTTGCTCCTGTTATTTAGTAGCTAGTAATCTATTCGATCGCTAGTTATTTGGCAAATCATCTAACTCAATCTACTATTTAGGAGTAGGTGGAGCAGTAGTATCTGGAGCTGGTGGAGTTGTAGGTGCTGGAGCAGCCGCAGGTGCGGATGATTGGTTCGCAGTTTGAATTAGTTGACCCAATAATCCTTGCAGAGCTTTTTGCGAATTAGGCGCACTAGCAACTGCTTTGTCCGGGCCGAGTTCGCTGACCATTACTTTGACATAATCATTGTAGGCAGTAACTGATGCATTTAGCTTGGTAGCATTGATATTGCCATTGCTAGCACGCATTCCTTGTACGGTGCTTGCCAAGTTACCAGCAGCTTTACCTGTTGCGCTATCAGCAGCCACACCACTAGGTAATAAAGCAGCAGCTAAAGGTGCTGGTGCAGCACCATTGATTGTGTCAAATGTCGTCGCATCGCCAACACTATTAGCTGTTAACGACTGTGAAAGCTGGTTTACCGCAGTTTGACTCTGTGAGGCATAAGCTGCTTCACCACCACCGACAGTACCACCACCACCAGTATTGGTGATCGAAGTAAAGGTGTTACCGTTATCAGAACCGTTACCCATTTGGGCAGTAGCTGGAAGATTGAGTGCCACTAGACTAGCGACAGCACCCAGTCCTAACAAATAAGACGAGATTTTCATGTTTACGCTCATGATTGAAGAGGATGAATAATGCTCCTAGAAATTTGAGGATTGATCCTCAAATTTCCGAGCAGGTAACAAATCGACTAGCTGTGATTAGAAATGGAAACCCAAACCACCGCTGACGGTGAAGCGAGAACCACCAGTTTCTGGGTTAACCAGATCGACTAATGCTGGGGTAATTTGGAATGAAGAACCGCCACCCAAAGGAAAGGAGATGGGTAAACCAACGCCTAAGTCTTGACCGTTCCAGTCAGCAACTAGCGAAACATTGGAGAATAACCGAGTACCAACGCTACCAAAAACATTGATAGTGTCTTTACCAGTTTTAATGTCGCCAACATTCCGGAAGCGACCAGCACCAGCACCAACTGATACAGTGGTGTTGCTAAAGAATCCCATATTTGGATCGGGATTGAGGATCAAGCTAGCTACGCCGTAGCCAGTGCGACCACCATTCACACCACCGTCAGAACTTGTCAGCGTGCCAGAGTTGTTGCCGAACGTAATGGCGTTTTCATAACCACCACCGATCGCAAAGTTATCACCCAACAACTTGTGAACTTTGAAACTAACTCCACCATTGTCGAAGGAATTAGCATTAATTCGGTTGTAGGTAGTTGCAACAGTTTCTAAACCGAGGAAATTGCGAGCATCACCTAAACCAAAACCGACGGAGTACGCATAGGTCTCTGGTCTTTTTGCTCCAACACCTGCACCAGGAGCACCAGGAGCACCAGGAGCACCAGGAATCACAGGGGCATAAATATTGGGACGAGTTTGGTTTTGGTAACCTACACCAGCGAATACATCACCCCAGTTAGCACCAAAAGCAGTAGGAGTACCTAAACCACCAACGGGGTAAGTACTAACTGCTGTGGAAGCAGAGATTGCGGGCAGTTGACCAGGAATGCTTAACTTGGAGATTGCTTCATCAGCAGTCATGGCGACTGGAGTACCAGTGATACTAGTAACATAGACACCTTGAGGACAAGATGCGACGTACTTGTTCGCAGGACTAGCTTTATCCAAAGCAGTCAGTCTACCAGCACCAACCAAGACTTGGTGGATATAAGCAGCTACATCAGCCCGAGTCGCTACAGTATTAGGTCCGAAGTTACCACCAGGGAGCTTACTGCTATCGTACTCAACACTAACAGCTATGCATCTTTGAGTTGCAGCTACTAAGGCATTTTGGCCATAGCTAGGAACTTGAGCTGCATCACCAAATACACCATTGAGGTCCAAGCTTCCCGAAGGTTCTAGCTTGCTACCATTGATCAGGGAAACTAAACTCTGAATCCGAATAATATTTTGCTGAGGCGCAAATGTTCCATTGGGATATCCAGACAGAAATCCACTTTGGTAAGCTTTTTGGATAACTGCGCTTGCCCAGTATTTTTTGGATACATCCTTGAATTTCCGTCCAGCCCGAATTGGTTGGAGATCGAAAGCTTTGTTTAGTAAAGCGGCAAATTCAGCACGAGTGATCGCTTGATCTGGTTTAAAGGTACCGTCAGGGTATCCTTTGATAATGTCTTTTGCGACTAGAACTTGGATGAAAGGTTCTGCCCAATTACCTGCGACATCACTAGCTTGAGCAACTTTATTAGTTGCTGGAGTTGCTTTTACTGCCTCAGATAGAGGTGCAGATGCGGCAACTTTATTCAATGAAGATGCCGTAGGTGCTGCAACCGCAGGACCAATAGCGATCAAGACACCTGTGAAGACCGAGCCTAGCAATAAGGATGCAATTCGACCGATCTGGACACGTTTGAAATTAGATTGTTGTTTATTTTTGTTCATGGTTTCCCTAGTGCACTCCTCACCGGAACAGTGGTCAGCTTATATTCTACTGCAAATTTCCGGATCGAGAGAAATTAGTTATTTATTGTAGGTTTACACAACGATCGATTTTGGAGTCAGCTTTTTTTCAACCCAGCAGTTGAATTCACACATATTTCCATCTAAGACTTAAACATCAAGACGGTGAATCAATTGCCATCAGCTTCAATATCCTAAGTTCAGATATTTGGCTGAGTACATTTGCCAGGAAAAAATATACTTTAGATGTATTGGCGAAACTTCTAAAGGCTATTCTCAGTCATTAGTGGTTAATCAAAATCACTTAGTTTAGATCGCTTCAATCGATCGGTTGCCAACCTCTTACACTATACGACAATGCTAGTTGCAAATTCGGATTAGCAAAGGTCAAAATCAAGTTTTAAACTTGATCAAAAATTAACTTTCAACTTGTTAAAAACCGTCGATCGTGTCATAATACTATGTCCACTAAAAGCCGATCTTTGTTGAGTATTGAAGCTACTGCGGCGACTCTCGAAAAACTTATTAATGCACTTTCCAATAACCAGAAGTATACGATCTTGACGTTTGTCGATGTCAGTTTGTTCCTGACTTCGATTAGTGCTGCGATCAGCTTTGAGTGGGGCTTTGGTCTCATGCCGATGGAAATGTGGCATCAAAGTGAGTTTGTGATCTTAGAGATTGCGATCAAAATTGGATTGTTTTGGGCTTTTGGAATTTATCAACAAATACTACGACATACAGGTGGCGAGTTTATCTTCACGATCGCCAAGGCTGTAGCTGTCAGTTATCTGGCAATCGCGCTTATTTTCAATTGGATTACACCTCCGGTAATTCCGGCTTCTGTCCTGATCAATGATGGAATGCTGACTCTCATCTTGGTAATTGCCTCACGGCTCAGTGTCCGTCTGACTCTTGGCAAAATGCGAGATGTTAACTATCCAGGTAAAGAGACTTGTGGAGTAGTTATCTATGGCGCGGGGAGTGCGGGTTGTATTCTAGCGCAAGCTTTGGCTGGAGAAAATGACAAGAAATTAATTGGGTTTGTCGATGATAACCCCTATCTCCAAGGTCGGAATGTCCAGGGGACAAGAGTATCGGCTCCCGCAGAATTACTTAAATTAAAGGCAACGATTGGATTTGATGAAGTTTTACTGGCAATGCCTTCGATCGAAGGACAACGGAAACGGGATATTCTAGAGAAACTTCAAGTTCTAGGTGTACCTGTCAAAACTGTCCCGGGTATTACTGAAATTTTAAGTGGTCATGTATCTGTTAATAAAGTTCGTGAGTTAGACATTGAGGATTTATTAGGCCGCAAAGCCATCGCTGCTCGTCCCGAATTACTCCAACATGATATTACCGATCGAGTAGTCTTAGTTACGGGTGGTGGTGGTTCGATCGGTTCTGAGCTATGTCGTCAAATTGCCAAACAGCAACCAAAAATGCTGATTGTCTATGAGCTACATGAGTTTGCTCTGTATCAGATGGATATGGAACTAGGTGAAAATTACCCCCATCTGACCAAAGTTGCTTGTTTGGGTTCTGTCACCGATGCTCAGGCTTTCACTAGAGTTCTCACCAAATATGGCGTGGAAACCATCTATCATGCTGCAGCTTACAAGCATGTGCCGATCGTTGAAGCAAATCCAATTTCTGGCATGACCAATAATATTGGTGGTACGCTGAATGCGGCTCAATGTGCGATCGCTTGTGGAGTTAACAAATTTGTCTTGATTTCGACTGATAAAGCTGTCCGCCCCACGAACATCATGGGTGCAACCAAGCGTGTAGCTGAGTTAGTGCTGCAAGGATTAGCGGATATTACCAGTCACAATACCTGCTTTACAATGGTAAGATTTGGCAATGTATTGGGCAGTAGCGGTTCGGTTGTCCCCCGCTTTCGCGAACAAATCATCTCTGGTAAGTCGATCACGCTGACTCATACAGATATCACTCGTTACTTCATGACTATCCCTGAAGCAGCTACTCTAGTGATCCAAGCTGGCGCAATGGCAAATGGAGGAGAAGTATTTCTGCTGGATATGGGCGAACCTGTCAAAATTTACGATCTGGCGGCACAGATGATTCGCTTACACGGCATGGAACCTCACAAGGATGTCAAAATCGAGGTCACAGGTTTACGTCCTGGGGAGAAAATCTATGAAGAGCTATTAATTGATTGTGATGCGGCTCTCCCAACCGGACATCCCAAGATTTTCTGTGCTCGCGAGGCTAAGTTATGCTGGAAAGATCTTGCGCCTCAACTCACCAAATTACTGGAAGCGGCGGCTGAGTGTGAAGTTACTGAGTGTGTATCTACTCTCCATCACTTGGTTCCCGAATATCAACCAATGGGACAATACGCTAAAGTAAAATACAAAGCGTTGGTAGTATAAAATAGTTCGCTATCCTCTTGGGAGAAACTGACGTTAATTGAGCATAAACTAGCTCAAACAGCCGAGAAAAAGATGTCTTTGCTGTTCAAGCTGGTTTAGATCTGTCTACTCTTGAGCTGATTCCTTCCGCTGTGAAAATCCCCAACTGAAAATTATGCCAACCATGACGATCGTTAGTTGTTCAGGAATTTCTAAATCGGGATAAATAGCGCGTACTAATAGCTTAATTCCCACTAAGCCCACAGCAACATATCCGGCATCTTCTAGATGAGTGTATTCCCCTAACCACCGAATAAATAATTCGGCCATAAACCGGAGTAAAATAATGCCGATCGTTGCACCAGTAATTACTAACCAAGTATCGGTTGATACAGCAATCGCCGTAGCGACACTATCTAGAGAAAAGGCCAAATCTGTAACGGCAATAATCGGAATCACTTGCCACAGAGAAGTGTACTGAGGGCGTTGTTGTTCGCCATCTTCATCCTTTCCCGCCGTAAAATACTGAAACACCAGCCACAGTAAATAAGCAGCTCCTAATACCTGAAATTGCCAGTAGCGCACCACCCAAGTAGCGGCAACAATCAACGTCATCCGCAGAATATAGGCAAAGAGCAATCCGAGGTTTAGTGCTTTAGGACGAAGCTTTTCATCAACTAAACTTTGAGAAATGGAGGCTAAGGCGATCGCATTATCGGCTGACAGTACTGCTTCTAGGGCGACTAATACTAAGAGGAGAATTGGTGTGGATAGACCAACATCTATGGGTAACTCGATCGGTTTGTCTATCATCGATGAAGTGAATTATGGATGAGCAAAATTACAAAAGATCTAATGGTCAGGATTTGGCACTAAATAGCTGTGGCACGATCGTCACAACGTCAAGAATTTTTAATTAGTGGCAACAGCTAAATACTTAAAACTACATCCGTACCACCAGCCATCCTTAAATCTTACCAAAATTATTACGACATTAGTCCATTGTAACCGATCGGTAACTATGGCGACAAGATCGGAATTCATGCTGCCTACAATCTCTCGATCTCCTCACGATCGCGCTCAACCATCTAGAAAATTCATTATTAGGATGCGATCGTTTGCAAATTGTCAAGTACATCACATCAATGCGTACTTCGAGCGAAATGGCAATACGTGAATTTACTGTTATTTTTTAAATTTACTTCTATAAATACGTATTTGTTCGCATGAATAATTCAGTCTAAAAACGTATATTTAAGAAAACGTATTTCAGAAAATACGTTGCAAGAATTTAATCAATTTTCTAGCTAACTCGATTCTGTCAATCTACCCCTGAGTGACTAATTATGATAAATCTAACACAGAAAGTCAAGTTTTTAGTATGTAGTAGTGGAGTAGCAATGCTGGCTCTGACTGCCATGCCCGCACAAGCAATAACTTTTGTCAGCACTTTTCGACCTACAAGTGTCGCGACTAATGGTAGTGGCCTCCCTGGAAATACTGAAGTTGGATCTGTTAATGCTGCTGGAAATTATTCAACTATATACACTAGCGACTTACAATTAACTGATATTGCGCTGAGTTCGACAAATGAGTTATTTGGGATTAATTATACTGAGTTATATCGACTTCCCTATGGCACTCCCGGTGCCCCCGTCACCAATAGTCGAACTGCTATCGGTGCTTTTTCTGATGGCACCAATTCGATATTCCTTAATGGATTAGGTTTTGATAACAACAATAATCTTTACGCAATCGGCGGGCTTGATGCTAATGGGCCACGACCGAGTGGGGAGGGAAACATTAATGGATTCTTCCGACTGAACACTACAACTGGTCGCGCTACACTAATTAGTACTCTTCCAGGCTTGACTCCTAGTGCCTTCACCCTTGGTGGTGATGCTAGCGACATCGTATTTAACCCCAATCCTGTCAGTGCGAGCAATCCCGATGGCGGCAGATTTTTCGCTACCACCAGAAATGCTAATAGCATTTTATTCTCGATCGGTTTAGATGGTTCGACTCGCGTTATCGGTAATACTGGCAAAGACAAAGTTGCTGGTTTGACGTTTGAAAATGGTAACTTATTTGGCTACACTGCCGATCGTGACCGGATTCAGCTCGATCTACTCACTGGTGCCACCATTGCTGTTACACCATTACAAAGTAGTGTCCTCAATCCACAATTCGATCCAGCTCTCAATATTGGTGGTGCGGCTTCGACGGCAGCTACCGCAGTTCCAGAACCAAGTTCGGCAGCAGGTTTCGTGTTCTTGGGTGTTTGCTTTGGCGCGCACAAAATCATGAAGCGCAAACAGAAATTAGAAGACTAGACGATCGATGCGGAGTCACTCAAGTAGCGATCTCGTCAATCGGGTTGTAGATAGATAACTGAAATATCCTGTAACGATCGGGGTAGAGGCAATTAATAGATTGTCTCTACCCCGATTTTTTAAGAGCTTATCATCGATCGATTGCTGCGTACTAACGTAAGTTAGGG
>JANYIT010000034.1 GCA_025358725.1 Chamaesiphon sp. GL140_3_metabinner_129_sub | reverse complement strand
CTCGCCACTGGTGGCAAACCAATCATTTTCACGGCTGATGCGCAGTTTGAAATCGCTCAAACCAGCCTGACGACTGACCCGCATTTTCTCACCTTCCGGCCATTCGATCGTTACTACGTCAGCAAGTGCTTGTAATTCTAGCAGCAATTCCAGACACTCCTCTGGATCTTCGATCGACCATTCCCCCGCCAATTCGGTTGTTTGCTCCAATGTCGGACAAGCACTAATTACCGCATTCGCTAATCGGCTCTCTGCTGCCAAATCGCGGCTGGTTTGCAACCTTTTGCCGTCAATCTCGGCAATGACGGTTTCACCCCCCGTGCCAGGGCTGTAATAGGGGCCTGCGGGGGCAAATGGGCGGGAGAGGATGTTAAATTTTAAGCCAGATCCGCTCGGGAAAAGTTGAACGTGGGGTTGAGGATCGCTCGGTACTTGCTCGATATTATCCGCACCACCACCGATATCGGAATGGACGGTGACGATTTGGGAAATCGAACTAATGGCGGCGAGGACGCGATCCTTCGCCGCCGCCGGAACTTCGAGCCGATTTTGTCCGCCCAAAATGTCGGCAATCTTGCGATGATCTGGGCTAATTTCGATCGCTTTCAGCCGAGAGGGACTCTCTTTGACGAGCATCACCGTCTGCCCAATTTCCGGTTTAGGATTCATTTCCAGCACAATTCGATCGCCTTTTGTAGCTTTAATCGTCAGCTCCGGTTCCCCTTTGACGACTTCAATTCGGGTGATCGGGTGATCTTCCCAAAACACCAGCGGGTGACTAATTAGTGAGAGAATGGCTCGATCGTCAAAGCGATATTCCACTCCACCCCAACTACCATTGGAGTTATAAGCTTTCAGGTAGGCGCATACTCGCAAATCTTGCGGCGTGAGATAACCAAAATCGCTAGTAGTTTTCAACCGTTTGATCGCAATATTGCGCCCTTTACTCCATTCACCCTTAGCATTGATAATTTGTTCGCGGGGTTGCAACATCCAGCTATTACTACCGTAAAAAGTGATCATCCATGCTAGTCGTTGACTGTTAATGTCACGTTCGACGGTAGTGGGGGTAGCTTTTTGATGGAGATTTGTCAGGGCATTGAGTGAGAGTTCCCACGGCTCTTGGGGTTGAATTAACTTGACAATGCTAGCAACACCGATCTCTTTTTGATGGGTGGTGGTTTGTTTTTGATAAAAGCTCTGGAACTTTTCAGTAGGATTAATCTGGGAAAGAATACCCGCTGCTTCCATTGCCAACCACTGATAACCAGCTGCATTTGCTTGGCTATAGAACTGCTCTAAAATGTGGGGGAGTTGCTGATTAGTTGTACTTTTATCAACCCAATAAATACAGAGAGCACGGATCAGAATTTCCAGGCTGTGGTGTGTTTTAATGGGTGTCGATCGCAGAATCAGATCGCGCCGATTTAGTTGTCCCAGTTGCAATTCGATCGTGCTTTCCAGGACATTATAAGTCGAACTCAGCCAAGAATTATGTTGGATGGCAATTTTTGTATATTCCAGAGCTGTGCGAAGATCTGCACTCTCACCCTGTCTAAGTAGGGCAAGAATCAGGAATAAACCACTTACAGACTGAAAGTAAATTTTGCGCTTACTCGTACTTTTCTTAAGTGCTTTGAGTGCCTGTTCATATTCAGTGATCGCCAGCCGATCTTCTCCTTTTAAAAAGTACCACCAACCCCACATATCTGCAACTCGATCGCGCCAACTAGCGGGGAAACCATCTAAGATTTCCTTTGCCGCTACCATTTTTCCTCGGAGCAATAGTTGCTCTACTAGTTCGATTCGTAAATTTGGAGTCAGTGGTTGACTCGTGTGCTTAACTGCGGTTTCGAGCGCGGTAAAAGCTGTAGCTGCGGGAGTTAAATATTCTAAGGAATAATCCAGGAGATCGATCCAAATCATCTCCATCAATTCAGGACTCAGAGTTGCAAACCAATCAGCATTAAAGGGATTATTACACACCTGCTGCCACAGTTGCGCTGTGGAAATCGGATCGATAATATGCATGTAGCCATCATAGTAATAGCTAAACTGTCGATCGATAAATGCTAAATCGTTGTGATATAAACCTAACCGAACTTCGCGAATAAATTCACTACGATTAGCAAACAGACGCGGACTACTGGCTCGATGCTGATTAATCGGTAATTGTGTTTCTATTACTTGAGTCATCATCTTCAATCTACCCGCCACAACCGCATCACGAGTGGCAATTTCCGCGATTAATGGATGGATTTGGAGCGTATTCTTGGCGTGTGGTAATAATAGATCGCTAGCCAATAATCGATCGAGATAAGGCTTGAGTGTGGCTACTTGCCAATGTTTATCACCCCATAAGTCTGCTTGAATCAGACAATCTAAACAGAGAGTTCTGGTAATAGGTGTATAGATGACCGAAAATAATTGGACGATCGATCGATCTAATTCTGGTAAGCTCTGGTAGCTAGCAACCAGTCGTTCGCGTTGTTTCTCAATTTTCAGATAATTTTCAGTCATCATTAGCGTTTCGGGAGCGGGAAACCTCTGCTTTAGTCTAGCCTAAATTATCGATTTGATCTTAGGGTGGATAAACTAGTGCCGATAATCAAAATCTTAGCTCTAACTCATTTACACTTTTTAACCACCAATCTTTAGGACTGAGATTCAATTAAGATCCTTAGTATTTCCCATCAAATAAAGTAATGCCATCCGAATCGCGACACCATTTGTCACCTGCTCGGAAATCAAACTCAAAGCTGGATCATCCATCAAATCTGAGGTGATTTCCACCCCGCGATTAGTCGGCCCAGGATGAAGAATTTTGACATTCGGTTGACATAATTTCAACCGTTCCCGCGTAATCCCATAGTATTGATGATATTCGCGTAAACTGGGTAATAAATGTTCTGTCATTCGCTCTTGTTGGAGTCGTAATGTCATCACAAAATCGGCATCTTTTAAAGCAGGTTCGAGTTGCCAATGGATGAATAAATTGGACTTGTCAATCCCATTTCGTGGCTCCTGACAATAGTCGCCAAATTCAGCAGGGAGTAAAGTCGGTGGTGCGACGAGATGAACTTGAGCACCGCTAGCCGTCAGACTCCAGATATTCGATCGAGCCACGCGAGAATGTAAAATATCTCCAACGATCGCAATTTTCCGATCTTTGAGTAATGATAACCGAGGATTTACTGGATCGATCGTTGCACAAATTGTCAGTAAATCTAATAATGCCTGAGAAGGATGCTCATGCTGTCCATCACCAGCATTTAAAATCCCCACCTTCATCCCCATCTCATCCATCGCCGCCGCAATTGCTTGGGGAACTCCCGCTTGCTTGTGCCGAATCACCATCAAATCTGCACCCATTGCCAAATAGGTTTTCGCTGTATCGAGAATAGTCTCTCCCTTAGTCAGCGAAGAAGTCGCCGCCGCAAAATTGAGCGTGTCAGCAGAGAGACGTTTAGCCGCCAATTCAAAACTACTGCGGGTACGAGTCGAGGATTCAAAGAACAGATTGGCAACTACCCGCCCTTGCAATGTAGGTACCTTCTTGACAGGGCGGGATAAGACCTCTTTGAAGCTAGCCGCTGTCTGGAGAACGGTATCATACTCCTGTGGGGTAAAGTCTGCTAAGGATAGTATATGTCGGCGCGTCCAAGTCATGCTAGGGGATCGGGGAGAGGGAATGGGATCGATTGTGCAGGCTGTGGCAGAGTTAGTATTTATATACTGTGGCAAGACATGAGTAAGTTAATCTTAGCTTAATGGTTCTCTCGATCTCATGTAATTACGATCGTCAATATTTAGATTCGACAGATGGATGCAATGAATCTATCTCCCAAGTGAAAGGATTATTCTGAATATATGCCTAATAACAGACGGGAATCTTGTTAGTGATCGACATCGATGAGGGCGGGCATGAAGCACCGCCCCTACAGGCTAATTGTATTCACCCAACATCCATAAAATCATGGAACCTGACGAAACAAAATCTATTCAACAGCCTCAATCGCCTAATCTAGATCGGACAAATAGCAAAACACTTCCAACTATCCAGATCGGCATTTCACCATAAATTAATCGATCGCAAATCCACTAAATAAAATTATAATTTCACAAGCGGTATTTTGTGAGGATGGAAATATCAGTCTACAGTCACTAAGCCTTAAAGGTTAAAATCGGTCGCATTTTTGCCACCACTTCGACCATTCCGGCGGATACTTGAGTATCGATGACTTGATCGATCGATTTATACGCCGCTGGAGCTTCCTCAATCCGTCGCTCTGAGCGCAAGGTAATGCAATCTACCCCTGTCAAACCTAAGTCTGATTCGGTATAGTTTGCCCCCGCACGAGTCAGCTCAAATCGGGAGATTGTGCGTCCCGCACCGTGAGCCGCAGAATTGAGATATCGATCGTTTCCCAATCCTGCCAGTAAATATGACGCTGTGCCCATCGAACCAGGCGTAATCAGCAGTTGACCCATTGCGGCAGCGCAGGCACCTTTACGAACAATCCAGCCATCACTGTGGGGAAATGTTAGGTTGTGGGGAAGATCGCAAACTAGGGGTGCGGCGAGATCGCCATAGACTTGGCGCAATCGCAACCGAAGTAATTCTGATAGAAGCAGGCGATTGACGAAGGCGTAATTCGCCGCTGTTGCTTCGGCTTCCAGGTATTCGGCGACTAAATCGGGGTTGCTAGTAGTTGAGAGGGAAAATAGATTGGAGTTGGGAAAGGGACAACCTTTGAGCCAAGCGGCTTTGGCTTTGTCGCGCCACATCCCGCCGATATATTTACCCACTGTACGGGAACCAGAGTGAATCGCGATCGCCAGTTGTCCGACTTTCACCTTAGACTGATAAGCAAGGCGCGGATTACGGATTTCGACTACCTCTTGGATTTCGACAAAATGATTTCCACCACCAATCGTACCTAAATCCCCATCGCGAACTAATCCCGCCGCCGGAATTAGTTCACTCGGTGCCCAACATGCATTCCCCGCCATCGAGCCGAGAAATTGCACCGCATCGATTTCCCGCCACAATTGGCTAAAATCCGACTTAACCACACTCCCCAACGGCTGCTTTGTCATCTGCTCCAACCAGCCAGGAATGCCATCGTTAAACATGGCGCAGCTAGTCGCAGCAGTCATGGTGACATCGCGAGTGCCGAAAAAATAATCTCCCTTCATCAGTTCGACAAATTTGTCCCGCTGGGCGAGAAAATCTTCGACACTGAGATCGACGACATGGAGCCGCATCCCGCAATTGATATCGCTCCCGACGGCGGCGGGGACTACCATTCCCTGAGTTTGGATGACAGATCCAATCGCCACACCCGTATCACCAGGATGAAAATCAGGCGTAGCAAAAGTATGAGTAACTTTTCCCCCACCAGGATGAGCGAGGTTAGTAAGACTAGCTAGTTGTTTAAAAGCTTTACCCTCGATCGGAAAATCCAGCGGTAATAGAACTTCCGCGACTGGTGCATCGGGGCAATCATTCAGTCGGACTTTGTAGACATGATCATCGTAACTGACATCCAATCCTTGCTTAGCGAGAGCGCGGAGGAGTCGTTGAGTATGTTTGGGCTGCTGCATAAAACCTGTCGCCAATACCACTATGGGTTTTGGCAATTATTCTTGTATAGGTTGACTGGGTGTTCAGCAGCCGCAGTCAGTTATGGTTGAAATTTTTGTTAGTTAATTAAGATTTGGGCAATATACCTAAAATTAATCTTAGCTCGATGGTTCGATCGATGTCAAGTGGGGATTCGATCGTTAATATTTCGATTAGACATCTGGATGCAATGAATCTGTCTACCATGTAAGCCGAATGCGATCGATTTTCCCATAGTCTTTAGTTGAATCTCACCGAAAAGAGATGTTCGTTAGCGTACTAGTCACATTATCCCTTAACTTTCGCATTGAAATCCCCTTCTCGGAGGGGTGCCCGATAGGGCGGGGTGGGTAGATCCTCGATTGTACTAATCAAATCCGAATGCTCTTCTGAGTTGCTCAAAAGATTGGAGCTACTTTCGATCGAGTCTTCTAGTTCTGACATTTCAAGTAGAATCAAATTGTGGATTGTGACTTCTGGCATAACTTGGCCGAAATGGCCAAGTTATGCTTGACAACCACAAGTACCTGTCTAGAAAAATCCCAGTAGCAGTAGTTCACCACAATAACCTCAGCCAACTGGATCTCGTTGCGGACTACGCTGTCCGAC
>JANYIT010000143.1 GCA_025358725.1 Chamaesiphon sp. GL140_3_metabinner_129_sub | reverse complement strand
TTCAATCTGTACCAAAGGAACTCGAAGAAGCCGCCAGACTAGATGGTTGTTGGGAGATTGGAATTTGGTGGAGTGTGATGTTACCTGCAATTCGCCCTTCCTTAGTCACCCTGGCAATTTTTGTTTTTATCGGTGCTTGGAGTGATTTTTTGTGGCCGCTAATTGTGCTTCAGGATGATACTTATTATACGCTGCCATTGGGTGTCGCAAAATTAGCCGAAGGTGCCTTTGGGTTAAACTGGCGATTGGTAGCGGCTGGTTCGGTTATTTCGATCGCACCTGTATTAATATTATTTATGTTTGTTCAACGGTACATCGTGCCTACTTCCACCGGAAGTGGGGTCAAGGGTTAAGAGAGTCTTCGCATAGCGTAAAATAATGTATTGTGCGATACGGATTATTGCACTGTAACTAACATGTTTATCATCAATATTCAGGATGTGCAGATCGTCGAAATTCTCGATCCCAAAAATCCGAACCAAAAAGCATTCGTTCTCGACTATCTCAATCGTAAGTATCTGCTGTTACAGGTTTTTCCGCTCAGTCGGTTAGATTCAGCCCAAAGCTTGTGGCGACATTTAACAGACGATCGATCTCAAGTATGCTTAATTGTTAAAGAGCATCAGCAGTATTCTGTCTGGGTTGAAAATATCCAGAAACCAGTAGCAACAAATCTAGCCGATTTAGCTGATCCTCGGTTGGAATCTGTATTCCGCGCTCAAATGTGTTTAATTGATGGTTTATGGGCGGAAGTGAGAGAGTTGTTAGGTCAAAATCAAGCAGCAGCATTTGGCACAGAATTATTAGTAAGTATACCAACAATTTCATCACTCAAAGATCTTCTGGCGGCGATCGCGATCGCCATGCAACCAGACAAATCGATTGATATATATGCAATTTCAGGACAGCAATTATCTATTCTATACCAAGAGATTCAACGATTGGGTGGAAAATATTTGGGCAAGAATTACACAAAAGAACTGCTTGGTGATTTGCAACGTCAATTGTTACCGCGACTCAAGAATAGCTTCCAAGCGTGGTTACTCAAACAATAGACAGATTTCCTGTTATTAAAAGCGTGGATAGATGGTGTTACTAGATTCTTCGAGGAACACCATCTATTCTCGATCCTCATCATGGGTTGACTTGAATCCGTCCTTGGCAAAGTAACTCACCATTCAGAAGCTGAAGTTGGGTGATATTGACATCCTCACCGAGATCGATGCGATGACTAGTAATGTTGCTACCAGGCAGATCGAGCGAGCAGATAATCGTGAAAGGATCGAGGAGCAGAATATGCCCATCAATCATCTCAATACCCATCAAGATCTCGATCGGTGCCGTTTGTCCCTCAGTCATCAAATTTCCCTGTAGAATTAAGGTCTGGGGTTTAATCTGAAGCTGATGCCAGTCGATTTGCCAGTGACGTTGCGGCGAATTTATAGTCAGAATCTGGTTAAAGAGATCGGTAATTGCCTGAGCTAAAATTGGTGCGGTGAGAGAAGCCTGCAAATCTGTCTCGCTAAATTTCACCTCAGCCATGACCGCAATTGGTTCTAGCAACTGCAATGGTTTACCTTTGAGCACTTGGGGGAGATTAATCCGAATATTCTCAGCAATCAGATCGATCGATCCCAATGATAATCCCTGATAGATTGCCCCTACCGCGACGACAGCCACCCGTGGAATCGTTCCACCTAAGATTTGCCGACTTCCTCCTTGAATATCTACTTGGAGGTCATCTACATGCGATACTTGCGATCGCAACCAGACCCGACAAGCAGGTGATAAGACCGAACCAACAATTCCTCTAGTTTGATTTGTCAACTTGAGCTACTTTTCCTGTACTATTTCTTCAAAAGAGTTTATCAAAAATACTGTAAATAATTTCTAGTTATTGGTGAATACTAGGCAAAGTGCAAGTAACTAACTACGGAATCGAAAGTGCCTAAAGCCTAATCCCTAATCCCTAACCCCTAAATGACTGCAAGGCTCC
The DNA here is from genome assembly GCA_025358725.1 of Chamaesiphon sp. GL140_3_metabinner_129_sub. GTDB lineage: Bacteria > Cyanobacteriota > Cyanobacteriia > Cyanobacteriales > Chamaesiphonaceae > Chamaesiphon. The sequence goes on along the minus strand of JANYIT010000143.1, from coordinate 4,057 downwards.
AGAAAATCTTATCTCAATGGGGAATCGCTTCCCGGCGGCAGGCGGAGCAGCTAATTTTAGCTGGACGAGTACGGGTAAATGGTGAAATAGCTAAATTAGGACAAACAGCGGAACCGACTACCGATCGAATAGAAGTTGATGGTAGACTAATTACATCCCAGACCCGACCTGAGACAGTATACTTACTACTCAATAAACCAGTCGGTGTAGTCTCCACCTGTTTTGACCCACAAGGTCGTCCGACAGTGTTGGAATTATTACCGCCTCAACTGCGAGATTGTGAAGGCATTCATCCAGTTGGTAGATTAGATATTAATTCTAGTGGCGCGTTGTTACTTACCAATGATGGCGATTTAACATTTCGGTTGACTCATCCGAGCCACTGTATTAGTAAGACTTATTCGGTATGGGTGCAGGGTCAACCAACCAACGCAGTAATAAATGCTTGGCGCAACGGCATCGACTTGGATGGACAAGACACTTTGCCCGCTCAGGTTGCTGTAGTCAAATACCAAGACGACCGGACCCTTCTCAAAATTGTTCTCACTGAGGGCAGGAATAGGCAGATCAGACGGGTAGCAACTCAGCTAGGACATCCAGTCTTACAACTCCATCGTACCAGAATTGGTAACATTAGCATCGACGGGGATTGTTCATTATCGATCGGCTCTCACCGTCATTTGCGATTAGCAGAACTTCAAAGCCTCCAATCTGGGGATCGATTGAAACTCGACTCTCAGACGTAGACAAGCAAAATCATCTCTTACAACTACCCCACCAATCGAGATCGTGACTCTACTGCCACCGCTCAAGCACATTGCAACTCTCAAACTTTCCAAGTTGGCTAGTCTGGCTAATCTATCAACTTTTGCTCCCCAGCCAACAACACCGATTTCGATCGAACCCGATCTCGTCCCGCCAACACCGAGTGAGGTATTGGCGCAAATTGGTGCCAAATTACGCCAATTGAGAGAGCAAAATCATCTATCGATCGATGATATATCCATGCGGACACAGATTCAACCTCGATTGATTCAAGCGATCGAAGAAGGCCATATTGAGATGTTACCAGAACCCGTCTATGTCAGGGGGATGGTCAAGCGTTATGGAGATAGTTTGGGTTTAGATGGGATGACTATCTCCCAACAAGTACCCACATGGGATCGTGCATCAGCTACGTTTGAGCCTGTTACCAAGCTACAGGCTACAGGCTTTCATGCTCCTGTGCAAATGAAACCTCTCCACGTTTATTTAGGCTATACACTAGCGATCTTTGGGATTGGAGCAGGGACTTCTCATCTACTCAATAATGCGATTAAGCCACAATATCTACCCGTTGGCGGAGAGGTAATTCAACCCCATCGAGCAACCTTGGCGACTTCACCGCAACCCTTGCAATTTCAAGGAATTCAGGTCGAGATCGCCGCTGTAAATCCGACTTGGGCACAAATCGGCATTGATGGCACTACAAAATTCACGGGCAGTCTTAAAACTGGGACTAAATTGAACTGGATTGCGAAAAAGCAAGTAACTATCAGTACGAATAATGCTGGTGGATTAGTATTTTCTCGCAAGGGACAGCCACCACAACCGTTAGGTAAAATCGGTCAAAGGCTGGGCGTGACGATTAAGATGGGAAAATGACGATGATTATTTAAACAATTATTCACCCCTCTTCCTGAGGGGATTTTTATCGGAACCAGTTAACGATAAATATGTCAACTAAATCCGATAGCTCTGAGCTGATAGAAGGAGATTGCTGTATTTCCATATTCTTTGTAGCGACAGAGTTCGAGAGTTGGGAGTGCTGCTGGTAAGCTACTAATATTGGCATCAGGACTGTGTTCCACCGCAAGTTCTCCCCGTGGAGCTAATAATTCAGATTGATCGATCATCTCGATCACTGACTGATACAATTCCCCTGCATAAGGTGGATCGAAATAAATTCGATCAAATTTTTGACCGTCTAAATCGGCTAACCGCTGCAATACATCTCCACGCAAGAGTTGGAACTTTTGAGATTCACCTGCAACTTTTGTCCAATTCTGCTCAATAATACTACAGGCTGCATTCGATCGCTCGATACCTACCACAATCCTGGCATCTCGGCACAAAGCCTCTGCGCCCATTGCACCACTACCACTACAAAGATCCAGCCACCGACAATCTGAGATCGATCCTTGCCAAACATTAAATAATGCCTGCCTGACTCGTGCGGGTGTCGGTCTAGTTTCCATTCCTGGCAATGTTTTCAGCTCTCGATTGCCATAGATCCTGATGCTCATTAAATTAGTTGAAAGTTGAAAGTTGAAAGTGCGGTCTTGGGGTTTCCCCTGTCTTGTCTCACTTCTTTTGACGGGGAACCCGTCCAAAAGTGAGCCGCAAGTAGAGCATCTTTTCAAGAGAGTTGAAAGCTTGCACTATTGGCTTAGCCTAGCTCCTGGCAATAGGTAGCCGTAGCGTTGGCGATAGCCTCCCGTAGGCACAGCGGGACCCAAGGAGAAGTGTTGAAAATTGAAAGTTCGGAGGAATTTAGGATTGACTAATTAATAAGATTATTCCCTATCCCCTAGAGCATAACTTGAGTAAAATGACTGCGGGGATTAGAGCTGCGATTAGTGCGAATTTTTTCGTAAAGTTCGCGTTCGGTGGGACTGATATTTTTCGGAGTAGCAATCACAATTTTAGCTAATTGATCACCACGTTCGCCACGCGGATTTGCCCAACCTTTGCCACGCAGCCGCAGAGATTGACCAGATCGTACACCAGCAGGCACGTTAACTGTCACCATACCATCAGGAGTAGGAATCTCAATTTGGGCACCTAGAACGGCCTCGTCGGGCGTGACTGGGACTTCACAGATCAGTTGTTCGCCATCGAGTCGGAAAAAAGGATGAGCCTGCAATTCTACAGTGAGATATAAGTCGCCGCGTTGTTTATTGTAGGCATTGACATTTCCCTTACCGCGAACGCGAATCCTACTTCCGGCTTTGGCACCACCTGGAATCCGTACTTTGATAGTTTCAGTGCCGAGATTAAAGCTCTTTTGGACACCTTTAAATGCTTCCGTGAGAGACAGACTAATCGTTGCCTCGCGATCGCCACCGAGGCTAGTCGGACTACTCGTGCTAGTATTCGCAGTGAAACCATCAACTCCACTTTTGCTAGCTGTCGTCTTTGTACCCGTCGTTTTTGTGCCAGTGGGATTAGGATTATTAAAACGGCCTAAAAGCTCATTAACAAAATCATCAAAGTTATTATATTGACCGAAATCAACTTCATTAAAACCGCCAGGGGAGTTATTGCCAGCAGTTGTGCCGGGGGTCGATCGAGTGTTAGGTTTGGGTTGTTCGGATTGTTTCCAGTATTGGCCAAATTTGTCGTATTGACTGCGTTTATCGACATCGGAGAGGACTTCATTTGCCTCGGTGATTTCTTTGAATTTTGCTTCAGCAGTCTTATCGCCCGGATTGAGATCTGGATGATATTTACGTGCCAATCGCCGATAGGCTTTCTTGATGTCATCTGCGCTGGCGTTCTTATTCACCCCTAAGAGCGCGTAATAATCCCGAAAATTTGTCGCTGCCATATTTTGAGTTAGTGGCTAGTAGATAGTGACTAGAGCTAAATGTTCAATGTTCGCCGTTGGCGAAGCCTACCAGAGGTAATCTTTATTTCATTATTCCATTTTTGTTTGCAAAGTTTATCGATCCCTTTCAACTAATTCAATTGCGATAGCTACAGTGTACACATAAGTTGAGACTGACTTCGGTTTAGATTAATTTATAACCCTAACTCTCTCTTGAGAAAGAGAAGAGTTGGGGTAAAAGCCGCCGCAACAACTCGAACAACAGTAAATTGCGATCGAACAAAGGATTCGGATCTTCTTAACATCAATAGAATCTGAATTACGATATTCTGATCCCACTTATTTGTGCAAAATTAACGCGACATCTTTGGCAAAATAAGTGAGAATCAGATCTGCCCCAGCACGTTTGATACTCAGCAGCGTTTCCATGACGATTTTTTTCTCATCAATCCAGCCGAGTTGAGCAGC
>JANYIT010000008.1 GCA_025358725.1 Chamaesiphon sp. GL140_3_metabinner_129_sub | reverse complement strand
CCGCGCATTCCGAAACCGCCACTGGCACCTTGTCCAGCCGCAATACCACGTCCGATCCGGCGTTTACGGTGTTTAGAACCCGCTTTGGGTTTTAGATCTATTAATCTCATGAGAGTTGGGAGTTGGGAGTTAGGAGTTGGTAGTAGGTTGGGTTGAGCAGAGCGAAACCCAACACGCTTGTTAATCGCTGGTGTGGATGTTGGGTTTGACATTCGTTCTACCCAACCTACAGATCTACACCTAGTTAATTATGCAAATAAATCAGCAACTGTTAAGCCACGATCTTCAGCGACTTGGTTGAAGCTGCGAAGAGTTTTGAGAGCGTTGACTGCGGCGCGGGCATTGTTTAGAGGATTGCCAGAACCGAGTTGTTTCGCCAGGATGTTCTTGACTCCGGCGAGTTCTAATACTGTGCGGACGGCTCCACCAGCAATTACTCCGGTACCAGGCGCAGCAGGGCGCATCATCACATTAGCACCACCGCCACCGCCGACGATCGGATGTGGAATAGTATTAGATTTGGTCAAAGGAATAGTAATCAGGTGTTTTTTGCCGTCGGCTACGCCTTTACGAACTGCACCGATTACGTCGCTGGCTTTACCAACGCCTACGCCAACTTCACCTTTTTCGTTACCAATTACGACGATGGCGCGGAAGCTGAGTTTTTTACCACCCTTAACTACCTTGCTCACCCGCCGGATTTGGATTACCCGTTCTTGGTACGTGATTTCCTTTTCTTCTTTCTTGCCTCGGCTGCCGCCTTTGCCGCCGCCTTTGCCACCGCCGCCACCGCGACGTTCACCGCCACGTTCGCCGCCGCCGCTACCGCCGCCACCGCGACGTTCCTGTTGTTCTTGTGCCATAATCTTATATTTTAGACTGAGTTACGATTAGAAATTCAAGCCAGCTTCACGAGCAGCGTCAGCCAAAGCTTGGACGCGACCATGATATAGATTACCACCTCGATCGAACACTACAGTTTCGATCCCTTTCGCTTTGGCGCGTTCTGCAACTAGTTTACCAACTTCGGTTGCTGCGGTAATATTACTACCACTAGTCAATCTAGATTTGATTTCGGGTTCGAGGCTAGATGCTGCTGCAACTGTATGTTGCTCGACATCATCGATGATTTGAGCGTAGATATGTTGGTGGGATCTAAATACCGCCAAACGGGGACGAGCTGTCGAACCATTTACGTCCTTACGAACGCGACGGTGCCGACGCTGAACTGATTCTTTACGAGTTAGTTTCATTTTATATTCTATTTCTTCCCAGATTTACCGGCTTTACGACGGACAACTTCACCTTCGTAACGAATACCCTTACCTTTGTATACTTCCGGTGGGCGAACGTCGCGGATTTTGGCGGCGGTATTTCCGACTAATTCTTTGTCAATCCCACTAATAGTTACGCTAGTGTTTTTCTCTTTAGGAACTTCGATGGTAATTCCCGCTGGAGGATCGATTTTAACAGGTAGACTATAGCCTACGTTCAGTGTCAAAATTCTACCTTCAACCGCAGCCCGATAACCAACACCTTGGATTTCCAATTTCTTCTGGAATCCGGTGGATACACCTTCAACCATGTTGGCTACTAGTGTCCGACATAATCCGTGTCTTTGACGAGCAGGGCGGGAATCGTTCACACGATTTACCATCACAGTTTCGCCTTCCATGACGACAACTACTTCAGCGGGGAGAACACGAGATAGTTCACCTTTAGGGCCTTTTACAACTACTGATTGACCATCGATATCGATGGTAACTTTCGCAGGTAAAAGAATTGGACGTTTTCCAATTCTAGACATAATTAATTATTTACTCCTTGTCAATGAATCGCGATTTACCTGAGTACATCGCAAAGATGAATATTTGAGCCAGGGGAGTAAGACTTAGTACATATAAAGTGACTAATTCAGCGAAATCAAAGATTAAGTTAATAATTTAATTTCTACTTACTGACTACTTGAGAATCTGTTACCAGACGTAACAGAGGATTTCGCCGCCTAAGCCTTGTTTACGGGCTTCACGATCGGTCATAATTCCACTAGAGGTGGAGATTACAGCGATACCAATTCCACCTAGAACTTTAGGTAAGTCTTTGTGATTGGAATAAACGCGCAATCCAGGCTTACTGACTCGTTTGAGTGCAGTAACGATGGGTTGACGGTTTTTACCCTTGTATCTCAAGGTAAGGACTAATTTCGTCTCAATCCCTTCGCCAACTTCTTCATAGTCACCAACATAGCCTTCTTGTTTGAGGACTTTGGCAATGCTGCGAGTAAGTTTAGTCGCTGGGAGATTGGTGGTTTGATGTTTGACGATGCTCGCATTCCGAATGCGAGTCAGCATGTCTGAGATGGTATCGTGTGCCGCCATTTTAATTTGTTGTTAAGGGTGATTAGTGACTAGTGGCTGGTGGCAAATGGCTAGTGGTGAGCCATCGCTCTCCAATCTCCATGCCATTATTGCCGCTGTACCTTTAGCTAGTTATTAACTGGCGCGGAAAGGCATTCCCATTTCTTTTAATAGTGCGCGTCCAGCTTCGTCGTTATCGGCTGTGGTGATAATCGAGATATCCATCCCGCGAATTTGGTCGATTTGATCGTACTCAATTTCAGGGAAAATCAGTTGTTCGCGAATACCAATACTGTAGTTACCACGACCGTCGAAACTCTTGGGGCTAATGCCTCGGAAGTCACGAATGCGGGGTAAAGTGAGGTTGATAAACCTGTCGAGGAAAGCATACATTCGATCGCCACGTAGTGTCACCATGACACCGACGGGCATACCAGCACGGATTTTAAATCCGGCAATCGCTTTCTTAGCGCGGGTTACAACTGGCTTCTGACCAGTGATTTTAGCGATTTCAGCGATCGAAGATTCTAGAGCTTTAGCATTTGTTGCCGCTTCACCCAGACCCCGATTCACCGTGATTTTAATCACCTTAGGCACTTGTAGCTCATTGGTATAACCAAATTGCTCCATCAGCTTAGGAGTGATTTCTTTTTGAAACTTAGTTTTAAGTTGTTGTGCCATGATATTGATTTGTGTAATTTTCCTGGGCTTGGTCAGGAGAATAGTTAACAGTTATAAATTAATGAAAACCAATAACTATCTAGTCGATAATTTCACCAGTTTTCTTCAACATCCGCACTTTCTTGCCTTCAGCGTTCACGGTATAACCGATCCGACTAGCAACGTTTGCAGTGGTGGAGTAAATCATCACCTTGGAACTATGAATCGGGGATTCAGAAGTATCAATCCGACCAGTTTCGCCTTCTTGAGCTGGTTTGATGTGCTTGGTGCGAATGCTCACACCTTTGACTATCACCTTGCTTAATTCAGGAAAAGATTTCAGAATCTCGCCGATTTTGCCTTTATCACTACCGGAGATAATTTGCACGGTGTCGCCTTTTTTGACGTGCATCCGATGCTTTACTTTAGGTTTTTGTCTTGCCATTTTTAGAGTACCTCTGGAGCCAGGGAGACGATTTTGGTAAAGCTTTTTTCACGAAGTTCGCGAGCGACTGGGC
>JANYIT010000136.1 GCA_025358725.1 Chamaesiphon sp. GL140_3_metabinner_129_sub | reverse complement strand
ATCTCAAGTCCATGAATATCTCCGGCAGGCTCTGACGGTATTAAATACTGAGTACGGATTTAAGAAATTTGCGTCTCAGGTGTTAATCAGTCCAGAGCAATGTCCGATCCGTCCTTGTTTTCTGTGCCAGAAATAGTTGGTTTTTGTCCAGTTCCTATAGTTAATCCATCATGCAGCAAAAATTACTCGCCCAAATTGCTACAGCACTCGAATCTCGCTCGGAGATTAGCTTATTAGAATTGCTTGAAATCTATCCAATCGACGGTGGTATGGAAGAGGTAGTTGAGTATCTAGAGATAGCTCATCAGCCACCGCATAGGATTGACGACGATGTGAAGGGTTCAATCGAGGTTTCAAACGTCTCACAAGGCTCTCAGATGAAGACTACGATGCCGCGAATCGTCTTTTGTCGCCAAGCATAAAGCATAATGCCCACAGTCATTCAGCTCTCACTTTGGAATTACCTGGATACGGCATCGAAAACTCCGGTAGATGCTGACTTGTTTAAATTGCTCGATCGGGTGGAGGAGTCGATTGAGTTTCTGCCAACGAGTGAGAAGTTAGCGGTGGCGGGGGAGGCAATCCGGCGGTTGGGGGAGATTTATGGCGATCGCTGTGCGGTGACGCTGGCGGAGATTGGGTATTTGTCTCATCCAGAGCGGGAACCTTGTTTGTCTTTGGATGCTTTCGATCTGTATGTGCGGCAATCGAGTTTTGTGGATTTAGAGCAGTTTATCGAGTCGCCAGAGTTACCGGAGGTGGAGCGAGGCTATGAGCGAGGTAGTGTGGTGCGGGAGCTGTCGGTGGCGGAGGCTTTGGCGGAGGTTGAGGATGAGATAGTAACTGAGGAAATGGCGGTGGCACGGGTAGCCGACTTAGTGTTGGGAATCGCGCATGGGGAGGAAATCGAGCTGTGGGCGAGTCGGATTCGAGCTGTGATGCCTGAATGTGGTTCAATGTTGTTGGTGGAGCTACAGCAGCAGTCGGGGTTGAGTCTGGTAGATGTCTGGTTGGGGTTGTTGTTGGGGGATACTGAATGTCTGGTGCGGCGGCAGTCGGACGAGCGGCTGGATGTTGCCGTTGATTTTTACTCATTTGATGGGCTATTAGTTACAATTGGTTAACTTTCGTTGGCGTAGCCTTTCCCCTGGAGAATCGCATAGCAAACTAAAAAAATGACAGAGCTTTCACTCGTTGTTACTGATTCTAGCTAAAATGTAAATATAACTAGCTAGAATTATTCGGATCGGATGGAGCCAAAGACACGCTCCGACATCGTAAGTTTCAGTAGCGCAGGTGATACGGATGAGTGAGGATACAATCTCGACCAACAATTGCTCTCGATCGCGAGTAGATAACTCCTGGCAAGATTCAGATCGAGCGCATCAATTGGTAAAAATTGAAGGCGGTTGGGAATGCCAATGTTGCGATCGCTCATGGCTAAAAAAACCACGAGCGAAGTGTTTGGGCTTACCTGTAGTTCCAGGGGCGGCAAAGGTTGTAAACTGGCAGGATGCAATCTCAATCGATACCGCATTGCGCTCTAACCTTTAGTTGAAGCAGCTAACCAAACCGATTGCCGCACGTCGCGATCCGCTCGGCGATCCCAATTGCGATCTGTTATTTGCGCGTACTGAGCTTGAAGAGTGTGAGCCAAACTTTTACCCGATCGTGTCTTGGGATAAAAATTATCGTCCAGGTTTGAAAACACTGTGGGAAATTGGGAGTAAAAAGCTCGAACTCAAGAGTGGAGCCAAGCCAGCAGCCGTTTATTTTCGCTCTAGCGATACCGATGGCGAGTGTCGTTGGCGGTTGTTGTATCGCGTTGAGGGTGCTCAACCCGTGCAGCCTAAATATATCAGTAAAGCCAATTTACAATCGATTTACCTAATTTCCGATGGTTGGCTGGCGCGGATTGGTGAGCCGGATTTATTACTTGACAATCCCCACGGGCGTTATTACGCGCCGATGAAGATGTATGCGCTAGCGCGGATCGAAAGTTTCCTATTGACACATGCCCAAGAGTATGCTGAGTGGCTCGAAGGTAGGGGGAAAAGATTGGCGATTGGTCGGGCAATTGTGGCTAAATCTCAGGCAACCAAATTGAGAATTGAGACTCAAACTCAGCAATGCTTAAAATGTGCCTCTCACTCCGCTCTACTGGGCGGTACTTGTTGCGCTATCTATCCATTGGGTCTTCCGCCTGGAGTGCCTTTGGAGTGTTATTGTCCCGATTTTCATCCGCGAACCGAGCATCTTTGAATTCTGATGGCTAAGGATCGTCCTAATTTCGATCGTCTCAGGTGGCGATCTGGTTCTTTAGAGGTACATTTTCTATAGTTCTAGCTATAATATGATAGTTATTAAGCTAGAACTATAAAGACTCTAATGCTAGCTGGAGCCATTCACTGCATCCTCAGTTTCAGGCGGAATGCGGGCGATTTTTTCAGCTACTACCTCGCTTACTGGGGGATTGGCAGCAGATGCGATCGCTCGATTTAAAAGAGCTTCAGCGGTGTCGATTGCTGTGTTAATGGCAAGCAATCTGTTTCTGCGCTCGATTCCGGCTCTCCCCTCAAAATTACGACTGTCAGAGTCTGAGGATAAATGAATTACTTTTACCGAGTCTTCTCGCTCTTGGGGTGGAAAGATGGCCTCTTTGGAAGTTAGCTTATTATATTGATAGATACCGTAGGGTCGTTTGACTAGATAGCGGTGAGCTTCTACGCCGATGGGGGCAATATAAGAATCTTCACTACTCAATTGGGCGATCGTTTCTTCGAGCTGTGAGATTGTCGAGTGCAGTCGAGCAAGTGTTTCAGTTATGCCCAGGGAGGCGGGGGTTTGGGGGCAAGCGCGAGTTGAGAGTAGATAGAGGGCGGCATCTCGCCCGTTCGTTCTGATGAGTTCGATCGTCCTCACGTTGTTTTCTGTTCTAGCGTAATGCAGCTCGACGCGATCTTCTTCGGTTAGTTGGCGAATCGTGCCACAAATGTTTTTATTGGGGCAGTTTTCCGCTGTCAGTCCTGGTGCCATCATCATGGACGCGCAGCTAAAGCCATAGGCACACATTCGGATTGGCATTGGCAATCATCTCTAGTTCTAGCTGAATAAGTATAATTATATAGCTAGAACTAGGCACAACGCGACCTACTTTTAGGCAGACTTGTTTAGGTTATTGCGAATGCCTATAATTAGCTCTGTTAAACGTTTTCAGCTATTTTTTAGCATGTAATTACATGCTAAAAAATAGCTACAACACACTTCTGGTAATAGTTTTAGTTAATTCGCTTATTGAGAATTGTTGTATTTGTTACTGTCAAAGGGTTTGAGCTAAAATTTTAGTATGTAATTACATACTAAAATCTCGATCCCAAAAACTCCTGAATCTCATATATACCAGCATTTCGAGCGATAAATCTTTTCACCTTTTGGACTTTTGCTGCGGTAATGCTCAGACATCGGGTGCGCCAGCGATCGTCCACCTTCTCTTTCCAGGTAATTTGCCACTTATCTCATACAAGAATTATTAATTAGACAACAACAACAACGACCCTCTTCTTATCCAGAAGTCAAAGATAGATAGTTACAAAGTTTTATTTCTACAACGTGTTTTGTGGTACGATTACACCATGAAGTTAAACATTCAGAAAGGAATCGACCCCCATACCAATGAAATCGTCTGGCTGATGCTCGACGATCGCTATGAGGTAGTCGAACCCATCCAACGTTATCTCACATACCTCAGCACTGGTAAATCTCCTAATACCGTCGAGGCATACGCTTACGATCTCAAATTCTGGTGGAAATTTCTCGAACTTAAAACTCTTGTTAAATGTCAAGTGGTTAGACGTGTCGCGACAGGTTAATGTCGGGTAGGTGTCGCGAAAGGGCAGTTCAGATCGAAACGACAAGTAACGATCGGTTGCGACAGGGGCACAAAAAATAGAGCTGTTAGGAAGATTGAG
>JANYIT010000135.1 GCA_025358725.1 Chamaesiphon sp. GL140_3_metabinner_129_sub | reverse complement strand
AGTAACCCGCGCGTTGTTAAAAAGACCCGTTCAAAATTTCCAGCGAAAAAACCTTTTCATCCTGGTACGGGAACTCAGCACCCACACCTTAGTTTCTCTATTGCTAGCACTGCTTAGAGCTTAACCGAGAAGTATTGGGGTAGAGCGGAGATTCTCACTGTTCATGCCAATCATGTGAAGTTGGGTGAGGATGTCGATCTGGAATTATTAGCGACGCGCACATCTGGTTTGACGGGTGCGGATTTGGCAAACTTGGTCAATGAAGCAGCTCTGATGGCGGCGCGAAACAATCGTCAAGCGATTTTGATGGCTGATTTTGAGGTGGCATTCGAGCGGGTATTAGTTGGTTTGGAGAAGCGTTCACGGGTATTAAATCCGATCGAGCGGCAAACTGTCGCCTATCATGAGGTCGGACACGCTCTCGTCGGTGCATTGATGACCGGACGCGGTAAAGTTGAGAAAATCTCGATCGTCCCCCGTGGAGTCGGTGCGCTGGGTTATACGCTCCAAATGCCTGACGAAGATCGATTCCTGATGATAGAAGACGAAATTCGCGGTCAAATTGCCACCCTATTGGGTGGACGTGCAGCGGAATCTGTGGTGTTTGGGAAAGTATCTACGGGTGCGAGTGATGATATCCAGAAAGCGACTAATCTCGCAGAAAAGGCGATTACTCTATATGGGATGAGCGATACTTTAGGACCGATTGCTTTTGCCAGCAACCAATCGCAATTCTTAGAAGGGGATACAAATACTCGTCGGGCAGTTAGTGGTAATGTATCGACCGAAATTGATCGATTAATCAAAGAAACTATCGACGGCGCAAACAGCATGGCGAAAGCCATTCTAGAGCAAAATCGTGAGTTGTTAGAATCTACTACGCAGATTTTACTCGATCGAGAAGTTCTCGAAGGTGAATCTCTCCGCATCATTCTTCGCCAAATCCAAGCACCCGCAGGATTAGCTGATTGGTTGCAGAGTAGGAAAGCATCTGTATAGGCTGCAAAACCTAACATCAACTTGCTCGATCGACTTACAATGATAATTACCCCACCCTCTTCTTGGTGCATCTTCGCTAGAATTGGGTGGGGTATTTGTATGGCAAATCAAATAATATTTTTTAACCGCAGAGGCGCAGAGAGCGCAGAAAGCGGATAAGAGACTAATTGAAGATTGCTGCATCTAGAGATTTAACTCTTATCTCCCAACTCCCAACTCCCAACTCCCAACTCCCAACTCCCAACTCCCTCATGACTATTTTCACGTTGCAATCAGTTAAAAAAGACTTTGGAATCAAAGAGATTCTCAAAGGTGGATCGTTTAGCTTAGATGCGGCGGACAAAGTAGGTTTGATCGGGATGAATGGATCTGGTAAATCAACTTTATTAAAGATGATCGCGGGCTTAGAACCGATCGATGGTGGTCAGATTTTACTCAATCCTGGAGTGCGGACAATTTATCTACCTCAGCAGCCAGATATGGATCCAAATCATACGGTATTGGAACAGGTATTTGCTGATAGTGGTGAGCAAATGCAATTGGTGCGGGAATATGAGGAAGTATCGGAAAAATTAGCTCATCCTGAGAATCATGAATCAACTGAATTGTTGAATAAATTATCTGACGTAATGCAGCGAATGGATGCGCTGAATGCGTGGGAAATAGAGACTAAAGCGAAGATTATTCTGACTAAGTTAGGCATTGTTGATTTTGAGGCAAAAGTTGGCGATTTGTCGGGTGGATATCGCAAACGAATTGCTCTAGCAGCGGCGTTATTATCCGAGCCAGACGCATTATTAATGGACGAGCCGACGAACCATTTAGATGCGATGTCGGTAGAGTGGTTGCAAGAATACTTGAGTCGCTATCGTGGGGCGATCTTATTAATTACACACGATCGCTATTTCTTGGATAAGGTTACTAATCGAATCATTGAAATCGACCAAGGTGATATCTTTACTTACAGTGGTAACTATACTTATTACTTAGAGAAGAAAGCCCTTGCAGAAGAGTCAATGGTTGGCACCCAGCGAAAACATGCAGGCTTACTTCGCCGCGAATTAGCCTGGTTACAACGGGGAGCTAAAGCCCGTAGTACCAAGCAAAAAGCGCGGATTGGACGGGCAGAAGATCTAAAAGAAAAAGAATTTAAACAGGCAACTGGAAAGGTAGATATTACTACTCCTGGGCGGAGAATTGGGAAGAAAGTAATCGAGGTTGTGGGTGTATCGAAGGCTTATGACGATCGCACCTTAATTTCTGATTTTACCTACGAGTTTTCACCCGAAGATCGGATTGGCATCATCGGCGAAAATGGTACGGGTAAATCTACCCTGATGGATATCTGTACAGGGCGATTACAGCCCGATAGTGGCACGGTAGATATCGGTACCACTATTCACATCGGTTACTTCGATCAACACTCTGAAGACTTACTCGAAGCAGGTACCGAACAACTTCGCGCGATCGACTACATTAAGGAAGTCGGTGAATATGTCAAAGTTGCCGATGGTAGTCAAATTAGTGCGTCGCAAATGTTGGAACGGTTTCTATTTACCCCCAACCAACAATACACCCCAATTAATAAACTATCTGGTGGTGAAAAACGACGGTTATTTCTGTTGCGCGTATTGATGAGTACGCCCAATGTGTTAATCCTCGACGAACCGACAAACGATCTCGATGTTCAAACCCTCGGCGTATTAGAAGAATATCTCTCCGAATTTAACGGTTGCGTGATCGTAGTTTCGCACGACAGGTATTTTCTCGATCGAACAGTTGAGAAAATATTTGCCCTCGAACCTGAAGGCAAAATCCGCGAATATCCAGGCAATTATTCCGTTTATCTCGACTATAAACAAGCTGAAGCTACAGCCGAAAAATTAGCTGCTAAAAATCAAGCGAATTCCAAATCAGTTGCCAAAGTTGCTCCAGTCGCAGTATTAGAACCACCTAAAGAGGAAGCAAAAAAACGTCGTTTATCTACATGGGAGCAGCGGGAATTTACTAAGTTAGAAACTCAAATAGCAAAGTTGGAGGCTGATAAGGTGAAGCTGGCTTATCAATTATCAAACTCTCCAAAGGCAAATTATAGTCAGCTTCAGGATTTGAATAATCAGTTGGAACAACTTAATAAAACTCTCGATGCTACGACGGAGCGTTGGTTAGAGTTGGCTGAATTTGTATAAAACCGCCTCCGATCGAAATCAGGGCTAATGATACAAAGTCCGCCTACGCGGACTAATCTCCCAGTCCGCGTAGGCGGACTTTGCAATCCGAGCGGCGATTTCAATCGCGCGACTCAATCGAATCTATCCCCAAAGCTTGCTGTAATATTTTACGTTCCTCGATCGATAGTTCCATCCACACTCGCGGATCGTCTGGTTTTTGCTTATAGAACCCATTTGGGATCTTTTTAGAAGGAGCTAAAATGAGAAATAAATGGTGTATGCAAGCAGCTTGACAGACAGAGAGTGGGAAATCATCGAACCATTGCTTGTTAAATGTCAAGTGGTTAGACGTGTCGCGACAGGTTAATGTCGGGTAGGTGTCGCGAAAGGGCAGTTCAGATCGAAACGACAAGTAACGATCGGTTGCGACAGGGGCACAAAAAATAGAGCTGTTAGGAAGATTGA
>JANYIT010000134.1 GCA_025358725.1 Chamaesiphon sp. GL140_3_metabinner_129_sub | reverse complement strand
CTCAATCTTCCTAACAGCTCTATTTTTTGTGCCCCTGTCGCAACCGATCGTTACTTGTCGTTTCGATCTGAACTGCCCTTTCGCGACACCTACCCGACATTAACCTGTCGCGACACGTCTAACCACTTGACATTTAACACGATCAATCAAGATTAGTTAGAGGCATAAAATTCAACCGATCTGGCAATAAGGTAGCAGAAAATACCGATCGAACTGACCCGAATGTACCCAAGTTATCAGATGATAGAGGTTGTCTAGATCGATTTTGCTAGAGCGGTAATGCTGTAGATACCAGATTAAACCTCCAGCATTTCGATCGATCCGTGTGGGATCGCTATTTTTAAGAGGTTATTGTGAAAAAAGTTTTATCGATTATTCTCGGCGGCGGCGCAGGTACCAGGTTATATCCGCTGACTAAGCTGCGGGCGAAACCCGCCGTTCCCCTCGCAGGTAAATATCGGCTGATTGATATCCCTGTGAGCAACTGTATCAATTCCGAGATTTTCAAAATCTATGTGCTGACTCAGTTCAACTCCGCTTCCCTCAATCGGCACTTATCGCGTGCCTACAATTTTTCAGGATTTAGCGATGGATTTGTTGAAGTTCTTGCCGCTCAACAAACCAAGGATAGTCCAGACTGGTTCCAGGGTACAGCCGATGCAGTGCGTCAGTATCTGTCAGTGATCGAGGATTGGGATGTCGAAGAAGTTGTAATTCTTTCGGGGGATCACCTTTATCGGATGGATTATCGATTATTTGTCCAACGTCATCGCGAAACCAATGCAGATATCACCCTATCTGTAGTGCCAATGAGCAAGAAAAATGCTTCCGAATTTGGACTGATGAAAATCAATCCATCTGGGCGCGTTGTCGAATTCAGTGAGAAGCCTAAAGGCGACGCGCTGCAAAGTATGCGCGTAGATACCACTAAACTGGGTCTTAATGCCGAACAAGCCGCTGAGAAGCCCTATATTGCCTCAATGGGGATTTATGTCTTCAAGAAGCAGGTATTGGTAGATTTACTCAAAAAATCTCTGGAGCAAACCGATTTTGGGAAGGAAATTATTCCTGGTGCTTCGGCTACTCACAATATTCAAGCATACCTGTTTGATGGCTACTGGGAAGATATTGGAACGATCGAATCTTTCTACGATGCTAACCTAGCTCTCACCCAGCAACCAACACCCCCATTTAGCTTCTACGACGAAGATGCACCGATTTATACCCGCTCTCGTTATCTCCCACCCACCAAATTATTAGATGCTCAAGTTACCGAGTCAATGATTGGTGAAGGTTGTATCATCAAAAAATGTCGGATTCACCACTCAGTTTTAGGTGTTCGCGCCCGAATTATGGATGGTTGCACGATTGAAGATTCCCTCCTCATGGGTGCTGACTTTTATGAACCCGCACCAGAACGCAAAACTCAAGTTGAAACTGGTGGAATCCCCATCGGGATCGGGTTTAATTCCACGATTCGCCGCGCCATTATCGATAAAAATGCCCGCATCGGTTCTGATGTGATGATTATCAACAAGGAAGGTATTCAAGAAGCTCAACGGGAAGAACTCGGATTTTATATTCGCAGTGGGATCGTGGTTGTGCTCAAGAATGCAACTATTCCAAATGGGATGACAATCTAAGTTAGTTGAAAATTAAAAGTTAAAAGTTGAAAGTTGAGCTTTTAGGGTGGGGTTCAATTCTTCATTCCTAATAGCTCAACTTGCAATTGTGATAACTCTCAATTTCTACATGGACAAAATCCCCTCCTCTGCGCAGGCAGACGCTACGCGAACGGAGGGGTACCCGTAGGGTGGGGTGGGTAGATCTCCGAGACAACTCCACTGCCTAACTCAACAATTTCACCAACGGTTTTGTTAGCCAATTGAAACCAACTTTCAGTTGATGTTCGAGCGTAGGTAATCGATAGAGATAGACGAGACGACGAGCAAGATAGGCAAGTGGGCCATCAAACTGGATTCCCATACCAGATAAAACTGCATTATCATCACCTAGAGCCATCATTTCGCCGAGATTAGTATAGCGGAATGGGAGCAGCGGTCGATCAGTTAGAGATGACCAGATATTCCAAGCGACAAAATCAGACTGTTGAAGTGCTGACTGAGCGGTGGTGGGGATAGATTCGCCTTCTAAATTCAGCATAGCCGCCGCATCACCCAACGCATAGATGTCGGGATTGTCTGTAACTTGCAGCGTTTCTGATGCCGTAATTTTACCCTGAGTATTCAGCGGTAGTCCAAAGTGACTAATTGCTGGACTTACTTGATTTCCGACTGTCCACATCACAATTTCGACGGGGATAATATCGGTCTGACCCTTGTAAATTAGCCCAATTGAATCGGCTGTAATCTCTGAAACGGTAGTTTCCAAGTCTACCCAGATCCCTCGCTGTTCTAAAGCCTTGAGAGCGGCATTCCGGTTAAATTCTGGTGCATCGGGGAGAATGGTATCTCGTGATTGAATCAGACGAATTCGACCCCGTTCTTTCAGTCGATCTGCCAGTTTACAGGCGACTTCTACACCACTATATCCTGCGCCGACGATCGCAATCCGAATTTTTTCAGTTAGTGATGCTTCCAATATCCGCAACTTCTCATCTAGTTTATAGGCATCTTGGAGCGTCCGAAAGGAAATCGCATTCTCTGTGACTCCAGGCACACTTTCTGAGGGAGTTTCACAGCCGAGAGCCAACACTAGTCGATCGTAATCAATTTCAGTTTCATCTTCCAGTGTGACAGATTTTTGCTTTTTGTCGATCCAATCCACAGATCCCTGGACAAATCGAATATCCGTTCCTTTCAACAGTTCAGCAAATGGTGGCGCGATTTCCCAGCCCTGCATTTCCCCAGTGATTAGTTCGTAGAGTAGGGGTGTAAAGACAAAATTGGTTTGACGATCGATTAGGGTGATTTCTGGCTTTTGTCCAGTTTCCCAAGCCAGTTGGTTCAATCTCAAGGCAGTATACAAACCACCAAATCCCCCACCGAGGATACAGATACGCGGTACTGAAGTCATAAGTTAAGGGTTTTTAGCGATCGACGAAGAAGCTTCTTCATTAACTGTAACAATTCTCAGCACAACCTGCCTAGTGAAGTTTCCCGACACCTTACCCAGACAGCGTATATTGAGATATTTACAACCAATCAATCATCAATTATGAGCGATCCTCGATTCTCTTTCAGAGCGGCTACGCCAACGACTGAAGATCTCTTACAGAAGTTTGCCGCAGGTAAATTATTTAGGATAGTTTCAATTGCACAGATTAGTATTCACCTTTGTGCTTACATTTCATCTTTTATTAAGTTAATTATGATCGAAGGTGGTGGATACTATAATACTGGGATTTTACTTTTTATTGGTATCACGATGTTGTCGATGCCATGCTTTCTATTGACCAGATGGCTGATTCAACATAGCTTAAAGATTTCCAAACAAAAGAGGATTTGGGGCTACCTTTTAAATTTTGCCGTTTTAATTTGGAGCATTTTGATCGTGGGCACAAGCTATTTTGCGATTAGCCACTAGACTTACTTACAAATTCAAGACTTTGCTGATAAGCGGAATGTACCTCTTGAACACTATACTGATTAAGAAAAATACGTGCAAACTGTTCGGCTAATTGCGGCTTGTCTCGATCGATTAGCCATTTCATTAATGGTTTCATGGTTCGTTCATTTAATAGCCCACCGACAGATAAAATATTCCATAAGATCCGATGAAAGATAGTCATCTGTACCATCATTTTGACATCAAAAGTTGGGTGTTTTTGATAAAAAACAACGCCCATTTTACCTCGTTCGATTTCCTGTTCGATCAGACGGGGAATGCGATCGAGTGAAAAAGCTGGATGCCAATGGTAGCCAACGGCAGCGGGACACTTAATCATTTTGATGCCCAGATTTTTCAGCCGCACACCTAACTCTAGATCTTCCCACCCATAGAGACTAAAGCCGAGATCGAATAAGCCGACTTCGATCAACCAATGCCTAGCAATCGCCACATTTCCAGTCGCAAAATAAGCATTAGAAAAATCTGTAACCTTATAGGGTTCGGCTGTAGGATTTTCAAAATTAGCCGTATTAATTACCGCCCCATAAGTAAAGAGCTTATCGTTACCTAACGTTTGTTGCCCTTGCAATAGTGCATCTGCATGGGATTGGAGAAATATCGGCGTAACTACCAGATCGCTATCGATGAAAATAATTGTATCGCCTTGCGCCTTTTCTACCCCTAAATTTCTCGCGGCGGATGCACCTTGGTGAGCTTGTTCGTATACTTTTACATGCGACAATTCTTTGGTGTTAGTGTTGAGCCATTCGATCGAGCCATCAGTCGAACCATCATCGACAACGACGATCTCATAGTCAGTTACTATTTGCGGATCGAATGTTTGAATTTCTAATGCGCTCAGGCACTTCTGAAGAATCGGCAGGCGGTTGTAAGTAGGAATAACGATACTAAAAAACACTTAAATCTTGCCCTCAATGATCGAGATTTCTGAAAAAATGGCCAAAGATGCTCGCGGACATCCTATTCTAGTCTAAGACACGATCGAGGATTAGAGAGTTTCCCGAAATCAGACTTTGTTGCTGGTAAATAGGATTGGTAGATAAGAGGACAGAAAAATGGTATCTAGACAAAAGGAAAGATTTGGGGGCGCATTCATTGCGACGATTGGGGCGATCTTAACTTATTGGAGTTGGCATTCGGCGATTTCAGCAGGTTCTTTTTCGCTCAAGGCTGGATTTGGTGGCCCAGCATTTGCCATACTGGGATTAGCTTTAATTCTATTTCCTGGTTATCAATCTGAACGAATTGCGCGAGGCGAAGATATCAGTCAATTAAGTGGTGCTCAATTATTGACACCACGTTGGTGGGGAGTGCTGGCGGTTTCGTTGGGAAGTGGGATACTGAATTTAGCGATGTTGAAATTCTGGCAGTTCTAGTTAATCTGTTGAATCGCTTGATCGATCTCCTGATGCAACTGTAAATTTTCAGATCGATCGGTAGTAACCTCAATTATCGCACTCCGTCGATCCACTAGTGCCCGTTGATAATCGCGAATTAATTCATCAGACGTTTGCGGATGATAGTAGTCTAATCCAAACATCGCCGCCGCATGGGAAAAATTCACACCATGAGGGGTACCAAAATAAGTATCGAATATTTCGGTCGATTTGGCGATCGGTAAAAAGGAAAATATCCCCCCACCATCATTATTGATAATCACGACAATCACTGGCTGAACGTTGCGCTGCAATAGTGCGAAGGAATTTAAGTCATGCAAGCTCGATAAATCCCCGACAATCGCCGTCACTGGAGCCTGTAAACCCACAGCAAACCCAGTCGCCGATGCAATCGCACCCTCAATTCCACTCGTACCACGATTCGCCCCAATCCGAAGACAGTTGAAAGTTGAAAGTTGAAAGTTGACAGCGACACCATACATATCTAAATCCCGAATCGGCATACTATTCGATACCCATAACCCATGTTGACGAGGGATGAGTTCAGAAATAGTTCGCGCAATAAGTGGCTCGGTTAATTTGGTGGTTTTTAAAAATGTTGCGGCTGTAACGCTGATTCTATCTGAAGCAGATCTAATTTTTTGCACCCATTCCGCCGCAGGGAGGTGGGGTAATTGCTGACAAAGATAGGTAATATCAGATTCAATTCTGAGCGAAACGAGGTGACTCGGATCGTGACGTTCGCCATCATTGACGATGAGAATATAATTTTGGGGTGGATATTTATCGATCCACTTTAACCACCGCGATGACACAATTCTAGTGCCGATTTGGACGATCGAGTCAATCTGTTCTAATTCTACCGATGTATCGGTCAATAATAATCGATCGAAGTAATGGATTAAATTCGGTAAATCTGTCCGCAGTCTCAACCCCGATTGAATATCGGCAAATACCGCCCAATTTAATCGTATCGCTAATTCTACCACTGCCTGAATTTCTACGGTAGATTTTAACTGTCCGATAACCAATACCCCCTTGACGGTAGATTGAATAATTTCAATCAGCGACTCAATCTCTTCAGGCGTGGGAATAGTTAATTTATCAGCATAACGAGTATAAGCCGATCGACCCTCCTTCCACTTTGCCAAACTCGCAGGTATTTCTACAGGTGCATCCATCGAGCCAAAGGGTTCCCGAAACATGCAATTGAGATGTACAACTCCACCTGGAGCCTGTCGCGATTTCGATACCGCTAGATCGATCGTCGTTAACACCAGATTGGGGCTAATTTCCGCTGTAGGGCAAGATAAATCAAATTGCCACTTTGGATAAGATCCATACAAATTGACCTGATCGATCGTCTGATTTGCCCCCGTCTGGCGTAATTCCGGCGGTCGATCGGCTGATAAAATAATTAGAGGGATGTGATCGATCGCAGCTTCAATCACAGCGGGTAAATAATTCGCCGCCGCCGAGCCAGATGTACAAATTAACACCGCCGGATTTCCCGTAGCGCGTGCATATCCCAGTGCATGAAAAGCCGCAGCACGTTCATCCAAACACACGATCTTTTGTGCTTGTGGATGTTGAGCTACTGTAGCAGTTAATGGTGTCGATCGAGAACCAGGCGAAATGACAAAATAGTCAACACCATTTCGCACCAATTCTTCAATAATTAAATATCCCCACAATTGATTCATTGCAAATTACCCCCCAACCCCCTTTGTAAAGGGGGGCTTTTCTTGTCCCCTCCCCTTTATAGAACCCATTTGGGATCTATTCAGGCAGCTAGACGCTTGAGCATGAGTCGAATAAAACATAGGTTGAGTTTAGCAGTGGCATGGTCAAGAGTTCGTTCAAAGTTTTTGACCAGA
>JANYIT010000132.1 GCA_025358725.1 Chamaesiphon sp. GL140_3_metabinner_129_sub | reverse complement strand
CTCAATCTTCCTAACAGCTCTATTTTTTGTGCCCCTGTCGCAACCGATCGTTACTTGTCGTTTCGATCTGAACTGCCCTTTCGCGACACCTACCCGACATTAACCTGTCGCGACACGTCTAACCACTTGACATTTAACACGGTGAAGATGCTGCGGATTGAAGCTGATGCAATTTTGTCTTATAGCCTGGGTGGTTTAGCTTTTATGGCATTAGTTAGCTGTGCTTTTGTTGGGTTCAATACTACCGCTTTTCCAGTCGAATTTTATGGGATCGATCGATCCTTCCCTGCTGCGAGTCAATTCTTTTTGGCTATTACTGCTTTGGTGGGGCATCTTTGGCACGCTTATCGCGCAATTCAGTTGAAAGTTGAAAGTTGAAAATTGAAAGTTAAATTTTTACAAGCTTGGGAATGATAACCCTCCCCGCTTCTCCTTCACCCTCTACAATTAATTGGAATTGAAAATATGTCGAAAATTGGACTTTTCTTTGGTACTCAGACTGGTAAAACTGAAAGCATCGCGGAGATGATTCGGGATGAATTTGGGGCTAGTGAGATCGATCTACATGATATGTCTCAAGTAAGTGTTAGTGATTTTGATGGATATACTAAATTAATCATCGCTTCACCAACTTGGGATATTGGCGAGTTACAAAGTGATTGGGATGGTTTTTTTCCAGAATTTGACACGATGGATTTCAAGGGCAAAACTGTTGCTTATTTTGGAACTGGTGACCAATTAGGCTATTCAGATAACTTCATGGATGCCGTGGGAATTCTGGAAGCAAAAATTACCGCCCGTGGTGGTAAAACTGTCGGTTATTGGTCAACTGATGGCTATGATTATACTGAATCAAAAGCAGTGCGAAATGGTAAGTTTGTCGGATTGGCGATCGATGAAGATAATCAATCAGATTTGACTGACGAACGAGTCAAAACTTGGGTTGCTCAACTTAAAAAAGAGTTCGCCTAAGCAGTATTATTTTCTAACTCAGCAGTTGAACATCGGTGGTGAATTTACCACCATTTTTTTAGATATTAAATATTGTGATTGATATGACTAAATTTCTTTGGGTTAGTGCTAGCCCCAGTCTCAAGTATTTTCACCGCCGTCTACTCAATAATTTATCCAAAGTAGTCGAACTTGAGTTCTGGGAATACTATCAAACATTGGATGAGAGTAGCTCGATCGAGGGTGCAGTTAATTTATTAGATGAACATCTATCTAAATCAGATCGTCCGGTTCATCTGATCGGACATGGAATCGGCGGTGTCATTGCATTAGGTTATTCGCGCATATATCCAACAAAAGTTGCCTCATTAACATTGCTAAGTGTTGCCGTTAAAGCAGGAATTAATTGGCATTCATACTATTATACTCAATTGCAATCCTTACCATTTAGTCGCGACTGTATCTTGAAATCAGTTGCTAGTAATTTATTTCCACATACTTGTGCTAGTCATGTTCATGGTTTAGTCGATCGATTAGAGCGAGATTTAGTTGAGTCTCCATCCAATCACTCACTATTTAGACTAGATATTCTCGCCGAAGGTGGGGTAGAAATGCCGATGATGATTTGTGGGAGTCAAGACGATCCAGTGATTAGCTCACCTGCTTTATATGGTTGGACTAGTTACTTTAAATCAGTAGATAAGATTTGGCGTACTTCCACAGGTGGACACTTTTTTCACCACTTCCATTCGGAACTAGTTAGTTATCAAATCCAACAGTTTTGGCAGCAATTGGAACCAGGATTAGCCTTGCATCAACTTGCGCGTGCGGAGTTTAATTAACTAATGGTTGCGATCTGCTTTCTCCTAACTTGGGGGATGATATTTAGTGCTTGCTGGACTTTGGCACATCACTGGAAAACAGGATTTATTTATGTCAAACGTCTACACCAAGTTCCTTGTCATAAGTGCAAATATTTTACTAATAGTTGCTATCTAAAATGTACTGTCAATCCCCATCTTGCCTGTTCGGAAGCAGCGATCGATTGTCGAGACTATCAACCTCAATAGAATCAGAAATACTGATGGGTAAATTAAAACCAGATCGGAAGTCAGCCTGTTCGCAAAAAAGTATCGATCGAATTGCGATGATTATCTCTGAAAACTGGGATGAAATCTGGATGATTGTACAGCAACGAGAGCAAGCTAGTCGATCGATAAATCGTCAGTATCGGAGGTCTTTATTACGGAAATCTAGTAATTTTTACTAGGCGCATTATTTAGAGTTCAACCACCGCGACTACCCCACTTTCCTGCGGACTAACGATCGAAATATAAGGCTCACTCAGATATTTATCTGCTGCGGTTTGTAACTGTGTTGACGTGAGTTGTTGAATGGCTGCGCTAAACTGGCTGTCAAAATCTACACTCAATCCCAATAGCTCATACCAGCCATAAGTTTGCGCCAATTGTCCATTGGTTTGTTTCCCCAACGCATATTGTCCAAGCAGCTTATCTTTCGCCGTTTGGAGTTCGGCGGCTGACAGCGGCTCCAGGCACAATCGATCGACTTCTGCGCGTAATCCACTCACGGCAATCTGCGTATTGCTGGCGGCTGTACCCATGTACACAGCGAAGTGAGAAGTATCCAATCTAGTCGGGTAAAATGACGATACTTCATAGGCTAGTCCCCGCTTTTCCCGCAGTTCGACAAACAAGCGACTAGACATTCCATTGCTCAAATAGCTATCGATTAATTTGAGGGCGATGCAATCAGGATCGTGGATGGCTGGAGCCAGATAACCCAACATGACGATCGCTTGTTGGGTGGATTGATGCTCTACTTGATATTGGGGTTGAGTCGTCACACTCTCAGTCGCGAGGATTGGCGGCGAGATTTCAGGTATTTCCCAATCGCCAAATACTTGCGTCACCAGATCGATCGCTTCATCTGGGCTAATTCTTCCTGCAAGGCTGATGATTAATCGATCGGGACGAATATGAGTCTGATGGTAATTAACTAAGTCCTGACGGGTGATTTGCCCCATTTTCGCCGCAGTGCCCAGACTCGATCGAGCGTAGGGATGTTCGCCATATAGAGCCGTCCGCAATTGCCGATAAGCATTATTAAACGGTTGTTCTGTTTGCGATTTAATCGCCTGAAGGATCAACTTCCGTTCGAGTTCAATTTGCGATTCGGGGAAACTGGGAGTTCGCAGAATCTCCCCCGCCAACTTAAATATATCTACTAAATCTGACTTAACCGTCTTCAGACTCATCTTGATGTAATCTGTCGTCGTATCTACACCCAATCCCGCCCCAACTGATTCTACTCGATCGGCAATATCTAGAGCAGATAACTGTTCCGTCCCCTTCGTCAGTACCGATGTCAACAGTTGCGCCAATCCAGCGTGTTCGGGCGTTTCCCAGCGGCTGCCAGCCGGAATAAAAAATCGCCCAGAGACAATATCCGCAGTCGGATTCGCGATCGTCAGAACTGTAATACCATTCGCTAACTGGCTGCGGTGGATGGAGGGATTAATCATTAGTGGGGCTGACGCTAGATCTTAAAATACATGATTTACGATCCAAGCTACACCATATTTGCGACTACATGTCGAGATAGTGGGGAGTGATTAGGTTCTGACGATTAAAATCGCATCAATTATTGCCAATAGTCGAAGTATCGAGTGGCTTAATTTTATAGAACCCATTTGGGATCTATTCAGGCAGCTAGACGCTTGAGCATGAGTCGAATAAAACATAGGTTGAGTTTAGCAGTGGCATGGTCAAGAGTTCGTTCAAAGTTTTTGACCAGA
>JANYIT010000129.1 GCA_025358725.1 Chamaesiphon sp. GL140_3_metabinner_129_sub | reverse complement strand
CTCAATCTTCCTAACAGCTCTATTTTTTGTGCCCCTGTCGCAACCGATCGTTACTTGTCGTTTCGATCTGAACTGCCCTTTCGCGACACCTACCCGACATTAACCTGTCGCGACACGTCTAACCACTTGACATTTAACACTTATCAAAGCCAAAGAGTTTTCAGAGAAACTCTGAGCCAGACATGGATAAAAAAGCGAGTTGTTAATAGAGTAAAATTAGATTCAGTTAAAATATAGTCATAACCGTCTTTCCCATTCTCACAGTAGGTCTCGACGATGCAATATCAGGTCTTTGTCCAAAACCCCACCGATCGCACCTTCATGGCTTCCGTCGTTGGCTTGCCCAATCTAACCGCCAATGGCATAACAGAGAAAGAGGCGATCGATCGACTCAAAAGTATTCTCGATGCTCAGTTTAAGAACGGTAAACTAGTCACGATCGATATTGATGTACCCAGCAATCGATCGTTAGACAAGAGCGACCCCTGGATTGCCAACATGGGGATTTTTCAAGACGATCCGACATTTGATGACTTTTTAGCGGAAGTGAATACCTATCGAAATGAGATCGATACAGCCGAGAGCCATTCATGACTTTATGCGTTCTGGATACCGATCTCTTGAGTCTTTATCAACGGAACCACCCACAGGTGTGCGCCCGCATTAGGCTGGCTAGACAAAATGGTCTGATACTCAAAACGACAGTAGTAACAGTAGAAGAGCAATATGGTGGGCGATTAGCTCAGATTCGGAAAGCACAAACCCCTGAAACTTTAGTTGCCGCCTACGACCGACTTTTAGCAACGTTTGCTCTATTCTCTCAGTTGGAAATCTTAGCATACGATCTTACTGCTGCCGACTTTTTTAAACAGATTCGACAAATGGGGATTCGGATTGGAACGCAAGATCTCCGCATTGCTTCAATCGTCCTCGCTCACAGCGGTATTGTTGTCACCCGCAACCGCAAAGATTTTGAGCAAGTGCCAGGTTTAACGATTGAAGACTGGTCTGCGTGAGTGTTTAGATACAAGCTTGTATCACCCTTAGCGAGATGGTTGCATCGCTTGACCGCTGGTTTTAGCTGGAGATTTGTGAACGACTGCCTCACTTAACCGCTGTTGGAACTCCTCTCTATCATCGATGGTAGAGACTTCAAGCTTTACTTCCCCATCACGAACTAGAGATGAGTCTACTAAATGTTCGCCCGCCGATTGTAGATCCTGACTAACTTGGTTTTCAGTCGCATCTCCAACCTGTTCGATCTTTTTCATCTGGCGGACAGTCCCCAACATCCCAGGATTTGCAGCCACCACATTGCGAATACCTTGTCCGATAAAGCTGTCCACTTGGGTACCCAGCCGATTCACGGCTTTACTCACTTTCTGAGCAGTCGTCCGGTCTGCGGTCGCTCGTTCGTCCAGTGCAGCCATGATGTTAGGTGCGGCATTCTCCAGCAATGTTTTAGCCTCGTTTGTCTTTTCAATAACCACTCTGGTGAGTCTCTGAGCCAGAGAGCTACTCTTATCTTTGGCAACCTCAGTCATTTTTTTCAACAAGCCACCATCTTCAATGCCATTCTTGCCAAAAGCCACGGTTTCGGAAGTGGTTTTATCGGTAATTACCACCCTGCGGTTTTCTTTGTCGATCTTCATACCGAACCGTTCGTTATCCAGAGTCACAACAGATCTGGTCGCTCGATCTGTTTGAGTTGCGGTTTCATTGAGGAGACCATTTAATTGCTGCACCGTTTCAATCCGCTGGAAATCGGAATTAGTATGAGGCTGGAGATTGGTCTGTGCTGGATCTTTGACAACATTAGCAATAGAAGTCACTAATTTACGAATCTGAGCAGAATTATTGTCTTTTCTAATATTAAAATTAGTCACAATTTGCTCTGGTGTCACAGTAAAGTTAAATTCTTTTTCAATATCGACGACTTGATAAATAGCCGACCCATTTTCAGTAGCAGTCTGAGTAATTAGCAGGGGAGCTTTATCCTCTGCACTCTGTAATAAGGGTAATGAGAGAGTGCCAGAAAGAGTCCCAATTTGATGGAGTTGAGCAATGGTTACTAAATCATTTGCTAGCTTTGGAGTGACAACGATTGCCACAAAATCTGGTTGTGGTGATGTCGAAGTTTGCAGATCGTCCAATGAAGACAGCTTATTTATTGCTGCAACTGCTGGTACTAGTACTAAAGGTTCGGGCGATCGTGATATTTGGGGTACTTCTGTCAATCCAAATGCTACTGGTTTGAGTTCGGGGTATTGAATATATTCTGTTAGCTGTGTTAAAGTTGCTAATTCTTGGTTATGATATTCATCAAATTTTGTTAACTTATCAACTTCTCGTATCAGATCTTCGATTCGATCTTTTCGGTTAGGATCTTCGCTCTCCCCCCGATCTGCCAATTGTTGAGCTTCAGTCAGATCGATATTTTTTCTAGCTATTCTCCCTAGATTTTCTACTCGATTATGTTCGAGCCGTTCGGTGTTCGTCTGAATTGCTGTCAGGACTGTTTCAATCGCAGACGATTGGATTTCTGCATACTTAGGATTGGCAAGGACTCGATCCAAATTTTGTTGTCGTGTTTCAGCAGTCAAAGCAGAATTGTGAGGAATAACTGCTCGCTCGATCGCAGCATCCCGCTCGACGATTAATTCTGACAGGCTCAAATCGATTAATGTATACTTGGGCTGCTCCAGACCATTAGCAGTCTGTTGAGCGGGATATTTAGCTTCAACGAAGGCTAATAAAGCTTTCGCATCTGCTAATTTTTCAGTTCTTACCTGAATAGATTTTAGATCTGTCTCTTGGTCTTGCGGAAGTGAGTTTGGATTTTCCGCTAGATGTTGTGCAAACTCTGGAATATTTACCTCTTCTGCTGTGATGTTAGATTCAAGCTTTTGAACTAATGCTTGTAAATTAGTTGTTTCAAACTGCTCTAATGCAGCATATTCATCATTTGTGATGAATTTATCGGCGGCATCTTTCATTTTTTCGAGTCGAGATCCAAATTCATCATTTTTGCCGAACTCTGCATATATAACATCTTTGAGTTCGTGGGATCGATCGTCAGACAAGTCTTCTAGTTGTGCTTTAGTTATGACAACTGACTGATTTTCTAACTCATTAAAAGGATCTGAAATTAACTCCTCTACATCTGCTACCACCGCCGAAGTTTCAGCTTCTACACTTACTGATGTTAATGGCTGCTCTATCGAGTCTGGTACGGCTTCTAATTGAACCTGAGATGGCTCAGAGAGTAGATCTTCCAGCCCTTGAATAGTCGATTTATTCAATTGATTATCTTGAATATTTTTAAGTAATCGATCGATCGCATCTTGCCCGATTAACTGTCCTTGTAAATTTAGTTCCTGGCTGGCTAATGAACTAGCAACAGGTTGAACATTAGGAGCCATCGCCGCAGCTACAGTATTTCGATCGATCGCTAATTGAACGACCTCACTATTCATTAGTGGTTGGATTAAATTTGTCGTGACATTGTTATTTTCATCGACAACAATTAAATTCTCTCCCCACGGAGCAATAATAGTATTCTCTAGCCCTTCAGGAGCTTTGTCGCCTGCTGGGGTGTTGAGCAATTTAATGAATCGTTCAGCTTGTTCCTGCTTATTACCTTTAATTTCCTGCCCGATCTTAACTTCCCCTTTAGTCTCTGCAAGCATAAAGTCTTTGAGAGAACTAAATTTATTCTTGATACCTCTAGTAAAAATACCTGGAGCTTCCCACGTATCTTTAAGGAATTTTTTGACATTCTTAAACAGAGATAATATATAATTTAATCCTACTTTAACAGCATTTTTCCGAACATCTCTCCGAAACTCACGAGTTTCATTATTCAGCCTGTCTTTCAAATGCTTGAGATTTTCTTTTCTTTCTGCCAAGCTTTGAGGCACAACAGAATTATCTGGAAGTTCTTCTTCCTCCTTCTTGTTTTTCCGTAAATTTTGGATCGTTTGAAAAGCATGGACTAGTCCATCAAGAGTTGCTTCAGTTAATCCTTCAGCCATTTTCTCAGCTAATCTTGAGATATCGGCTGCACTAGTACTTGACTGAGCTTGGGCGTTGGCGTAAATTCCGGTTAAGTCGGTCATTTAGATTAAGTAATGAGGAATAAGGAATGAGTGATAAGTTTCGATTTACAACATCTAAAGTTGTTGGCTGAAGGGTGTCCAATCGTGTTTATAGTTAAGTTGTTGATGGCAATTGACAGTGATGTTTCTAAATAGCACCTCTTGGGTTGATGTTTTAGAGACTTCGACTATTTGACCGTCATAATAAACTAGTAAATATTGAGACTGATGTTCTAGAGATACGGGACATAGATCGGGTAGACAATATTTATGTCTGCTGCTTAACTTAATGGATTCATCGAAGGTTTCAATCAGATCGGGTAAATCGTCAAATGGAGTTCGATCGCCATTAGCTTCAACTAGTTGTCTAATTCGAGAGTTAGTAATTTTCTCAGGTTGATAGATAAGAAATTCTAAATCTTTTTCTTGTTGAGTATTAGGCATAAACTTTCTCTTTAGTTGTTAAAATATCATCCGAGTAATTGAGATTAATCCCATGCGAACCCAGCAGAATCATTAATAATTCTAAATCTCGTTCGATCTTTTTCAAGTCGAGACTACCGCCTTCTGGTGCAGTCATCCATCGTTCGTAAATCGATACATTTTCATCAACATACGAACCTGGAAGCGGCGGCTCATAGTTTAAATACTTGACAGCGATTTCAATTAGATTGCTTAGTGGCAAACTATTCGCATCAGAAGGCGGTTCGGGGAGTAATCTCTCGGCAATTGCTCGGCGTTCCTCCAACATCCCTGAAATAGCTAAATCACACATTGGTTCGGTTGCCATCTTACCTAGCATCTTTTGCCATGTCTCCACAGAGCGTTTGCTACTATCGAGATCTTCTTGCTGGACTTTGATACTCCGCAGGATGGGGACATAAGCTTCTGTTTTATTTGCATACCCAGGAGAAATACAAACAGCCTTACCTTGGGGAAGTTTGAGAAACCCCGCCGCTTCCATCAATGGGACTTTAGCAATCTGCTCGGACTTGGAAGTAGAACGACCATTTGCGCCACCACTGCTACTGGTAGATTTTGTCCAGTATTTAATATCCTCCTCTCCCAAATACTTACTATATTGCTCTGCTGAAGAGTCATCTTGAGGGTTAAGAAAGAACTTAGTACCACAGTTAGCAAGGATCGTTCGCGCCCGATCTTCCCCATAAGCTTCTTTAAGCTGGGATTGATTCTGCAAACCTAGAATCCCGACAAAACCTGCCGAACGTGCCTCTGCCAGCCAATTAGCAATCTTAGGGAGGTAGATCGAGGGCAACTCATCCAGGCTGGTTACTAGTGGCGAGGTACGATGGCGGGAGTGAGCGATATTGCGGGAGATCAGCGTATCGAGGACGGTAGCCAGGATGGGTGCCAGTACATGACGATAATCTTGATTCAAACCGACGACTACTAAGGTTTTACCCTCAATATCTGGCTTAAAGTTACTAGTCCCACACAGAGCAGGAACGAAGTCCCGTTTGACTAGTTGCTGGAAGACTTTTTGAGCCGTAGCGATAATGCCACTCTCGGTGACATTAGTTTCTTTCCCCCCGCCAGAACTAACTAGTTGGGCAAAAGCCTGAGCATTCCACACATTCAGGCGTTTAGTCGCAAATTTGAGGCGGGAACTAAGATTAGGCAAAT
This sequence comes from Chamaesiphon sp. GL140_3_metabinner_129_sub, assembly GCA_025358725.1. Classification (GTDB taxonomy): domain Bacteria; phylum Cyanobacteriota; class Cyanobacteriia; order Cyanobacteriales; family Chamaesiphonaceae; genus Chamaesiphon. The sequence goes on along the minus strand of JANYIT010000129.1, from coordinate 2,738 downwards.
TAAGGATCGAGGCACTCATCATCAGATCCGCAAGTTCCGGTCTATGTTCGAGTTCGCCAATCCATTTAGCAGCCAGAAATACACCTTGAACGAGAGCAGATCCAGCGTTCTCAAAGAACTCATTCCCGCCCTTTTTATCGCCACCACTACTATTTTTGACGATTGTTTCAGCAATCTGTCCAGCGGCGACACCATCTCCAGGATCGCGAATGAAATCGAGCAGATTGAGAGTAGAGCTTTCAGGAAAACTAGGCGCGAAAATCTGGACGTTATAACCCCGTTCCTTCGCGTAGCCAGCGATTTCTTTAGTCTGTTCTGGGTATTTAAAATCCCAGAGGACGACTGAAAATGCTTGGTCGATTGCCGAACGTAGGAAAGGATTTAAAACCCCATATGATTTACCCGTACCCGCCGCCCCAAATACTGCCGTACCCTGCTGCACGTCTGGGAAAAAGATCGTTTTATTGCTAGCTAAGGGACTAACTTTAGAGGGGAGACTAGCTTGTTGAAGTTTCTCGACGATTTCTGCCTCATCAATTTTGCGTTTTCTCAGGGATGTTTTAATCTCCTCAATCACCCAGTTGCGATGCTTGCGACGCACGCTCGGTGGAGTATTGATGTACAGAGTAGTCGAACCAATCTTGGGCGATCTAAGTTGTGCCTTACCTTTTTTCTGGGCATTACTCTTCTCTGTCGCTCTACCCCAATACGCATGAGCCAGCTTACCTTTAGGCTTACCTCCACCAATACTAACGATCGCCAAAATCGTCCCGCAGATTAAAATCAAGCCGAGGGGAGAAAATAAATAAGATTGAGCCTGTTGAACTACTGAGAGATGAGATACTGGAACCTGGTGGGCGACAGATTTAGACATTTACCTTTGACCTGAAACGATGATAACAATCGGGCTTTAAATACCTCATCAAATTATGAGGAGAGGTCAAATTAAATTTGTAATTATGAATCAAACACCAGTTTTAAAACGGTTTTTTTAGCTTGACTACCCGATAAACACTCGCACTCGTAGTGGGTAAAGGAAACCAGTTATTGCGCTCGGAAATGGTGAATAGTGGAATGCCAAAGAAATAGGGTGTACAACCTACCAACCACCCACAGCCACGGAAGTTGATATTTACCGTTGCCGAGCCAGTTTTAGCATTGAGATTGCGAATCACAAACTTGACTCCACCAGCCCCGATATTCGCTTCTACTCCGGTTGGCTCCATTCCCCCATTTACCATCGCCAGTAGCCCTTCACCGCCCTGCACGGATAGGCTATCGCCAGAAATAATCCTGGCACCTCTGAGATAGGGCATCCCCACCCACGGATGGAATTCGGCATAGTCGCAATTGCTGTCGCATTTAGCATTAGGTTGACGATTCGAGCCAGACATCACCATGTGATGGATTTTGCGCTCTTTAGTCCGAATCACGTCTAGCTTCATCAGCGCGATTCCCCCGCTCAGACTGAATCCTGGCATCTCGGTAATCGGTAGCTGACTCAGATTGGGAATAACGTTAGCGGGAAGTTTGGACAAACCATTGAACTGGCTGAGTTTGATATTCTGAATCTGAGGGAATTGAGCAACCTGAGTTTGGCGTAAGTCCACTACCTTCCCTAAGATTTTGCCACCTTGAGAACTCGCCAAACTACCAAGGGTAGTTCTGACCCCATTAGCAGTAACGGGCATAGTCGCCATCGCTGGATTAGCCGCTAGAGCGTCAGAAATTTTGAGTTGGGATAACCACGGTGTAGCTGTAGCTAAACTGCTATTGGGATCTACTGAATGTCCGGTTTTCTGGGCGATTTCTGCTGTCGTTAGTTGCCCAGTATTAAAGGTGGTATTCCAAATTGCCATCGGGATACAACTAGCTGGTGACGCTCCCTTGGCGCAATTAATACTGGTGAGTCCACCAAAAATACTCTGCGCTTGAGGGGGAATCTTACTTGTCATCCCTTGAGTAAATTTTGCCATGCTGCCGATGCTAGTCTTGGCAAGGACATTATTCAGCGGTACTAGAGTTTCCGCTCGAACAGACACAGCAAATAGTGGACTAATTAGAGCGAGAGTTAATCCTACAAATTTGTTCACAACATCCCTCGGAGTTCGGATAAAAACAACCCGATCGCGAGTGCTGTCATAAAGTAGTAAACTAATTTACAAGCTTTGTTAAAAGCAACAGAATTATTGAAATTACTGACTTGTTTGAGAAAACCTTTCATAATTTAAGTTCCTAATAAAATTATTTTAGAAATTACCGTCGCATCTATAGCATATCGATCGGCTGCTTCCATTAAGGGAATACCTTGATATACAGATCCAATCATCTGTCGGATAGCATTAATCTGTTTGGGAGAATAGTCTCTTAAATCTCCTCTTTTAATCGCCTCTCCTAAACCATTAGCTAATTTAGCGACTAAGATGCGGCGTTCTTGGTTACTCGCATCAATTTCTCCCCTCATCATCGAAGCACTGACGATCGGGTTTACCGGAGCTTGTGGAGCCGAGGTAAAATCAACTAGAGCTACTGCTGCATCGGAGTTTCTGGCGTATCGAAGATTGAAAATATAAGTTTTTCTCTTACCAGCTTTATCCTTTGTTAGACGACAATGAGGTTGGCGGGTGATGACACCCGTATTGTCGGATCGCACACAAAGTAGAGACAGAAAAACAAGAGCTTGAGTAGCCAAAAAGAAAGACACTAGAAAATCTCCCCAGGAAGAGAGAAAGTCAAGT
>JANYIT010000350.1 GCA_025358725.1 Chamaesiphon sp. GL140_3_metabinner_129_sub | reverse complement strand
AAAATAATACGCTAACAGCATAAGGCTTGCTCCATCTGAGTTTCAAGCTTTCGTGGCACTATTTTACACTTATCCTGGCGATGGCTCGATCCAGACAGAACAAGGCTTTGAGGCTCATCTTGCAGGTTTTTACTCGGATCCGATACTGTTGGCGAATTCAAAAATCGATCGGTTCTGGCCATTGTGAAACGCTGGCGATTCAAGTCGCGAGCTTTCGATGTGCCATTTTTTCAAAATGAGATCTGCGAGTTTGAGCTAGAGGAATCTCTTCGAGCCAAGCATAAATCCGCTCTAAATTCATCGCTGCTGCGGTCAAAGTATGTTGAAGCCGAGTTTTTTCTAATCCAATATAACGACACTTGCGTAAATTAAAACCACGAATACCTTGAGAGATAGTACCTTCAATTCCCGAACGCAAAGAATATTCCTGATTAAATTCCGCCGTTTTTTGTCTGGCACGAGCATTATTTAAAGCTTCATAATCAGCTTGAATCATCAAAGTTAAACCGCGAGGATTAACAGGCGCACGAGTACATCGAGCGCGTACCGGACAACTAGAACAATCACTTTTGTGAAATTCAATATGGATTGTTGGTTTGCCATAAGCATCATGACTATTTTTCCAAGACTGACTGCGCTTACCTTGTGGGCAATAAACAACTTTTCGTTTCCAATTAACTCGAAAGCTAAACAAATCGAATCCTGCTTCTTCCTTAGCCTGCCATTGAGCATTTACAGCAACTGGGCCAAACAGATCGATATCATACTCTTGTTGACTGCTGACGATTAACTGTGCAGAAGTATAACCCATATCGACTAAATGCTGTTGAGGTAAAATTTCCTTTTCTGCTAAAGCTTGATGAATTGAAGGCAAAACTGTAGAATCTTGCGTTGTTGCCACAGTAGTTTCGACGTGAGTTATTAAATGTGGTAAATCCTCTTCGCAAGTTTCGGTTAAATGGACTTTATAACCAGTCCATTTGGTAGAGCGTTTGATACTTTTACGAGCTTCAGTCTCATAAGGGGAGAAAATTCTGGTGGCATTAGGTGGGCCATCTTTTTCTGTCCGGAGTAGAACTGTTCCTTCTGTGGGTGCATAATATTGCTGGAGCCAGACTTGACGTAGTACTTCTACTGCCTGAATTTGGCGGATTGCATCGGGAGTAGTCTCATGGTAGATCGCGTCAAGTAAGTAGAATCCATCAGTTCCAATCTCAATAGCTTTAGCTTCTTTTTCCTCAGCAGTTCTAGTCTTTCTTGAATATCCGACTTTTTGACCATAACGTTCATACCAATCAATACTGACCATTCTCTCCAACCAGGTTGGGGCTACTTGTGCCAGGGTATTTAAAGCAGATTTTAGAGTTTCTTCTAGGTGTTCTAATTTAGTTAGCTCTTTGACAATAGCGAGGATATGAGTTGAATCGGTTCGAGCTTTCCCTCTGGATTTTAGTAATCCTAAGTCTCCAAATTTAGCTAGCATTTTGTCTAAGATTTGTTGGGAGCTGCCTCCTGTGATTAACCGATCGCGAAATTCACTTAAAACCGAAAAATTAAATCCATCATCTTCTAATTCTAGTGATAATGCATATTTCCAATCGATTCTTCCTCTGACGGCATCTGCTGTTTGTCTGTCTGACAGATTTTCTAAAAACTGCATAATTAGAATCATCACCAACCGCCAGGGCGCAATTGCTGACTGCCCTTGATTTGGATATAGTTGGGCAAATTCTTCATCTTGGTAAAACGCTCCCAGCTCATCTCTCAACCGCATATACTTATTGCCTTTGGGAAATGCTGCTTTAGCTACTTTGGCGGTAATTTCTGGAACTGGAGGAATTAATTCAGGATGTAGACACATATGCTCACCTTAATCCGATGCATTTATTTTAGATGATTGGCACTCGCGCAAAATTATTAAGTTGTTTTCCAGTGGGGACTTGCTTCGAGCGGGTCGAAATCCCGATCGGACGATCGCCTGAACCGATCGATTTTTGAATTCGCCAACAGTATCGGATACGCGCAAAAACCTGCAAGATGAACCTCAAAGCTTTGTTCTGTCTAGATCGAGCGTTCGCATTGGCGCAAGCCTGTCGTAGGCACAGCGTCCTCTAGGAAGAATCGTCAGGATGGCTGTAAAATAGTGCCACGAAAGCTTGAAACGCACATGGAGCAAGCTTTATGCTGTTAGCATACTATTTTCCCGATTTGGAGTGAGTGAAAAACATTGACAATATTACATATATATAATATATTTTGGATATGATATGGGAAATTGTTTTCCACCCTTGAATTTGAAGCGTGGTTTGTCGATCTAGAGGTTGATGTGCAAAACTCAATCGCAATGGTGCTTGATGTTGTAGAATCTCAAGGGGCTGCTTTGGGTCGTCCCTATGTCGATACGATTAAAGGTTCTGACTTTACCAATATGAAAGAACTCAGAGTTCAGCATGATGGCGAT
>JANYIT010000348.1 GCA_025358725.1 Chamaesiphon sp. GL140_3_metabinner_129_sub | reverse complement strand
GCAAACTAGAGTACAAAGACGAGAAAACTGGTAAAGAAGTTGAAGGTACTTGCTCTACCTTCCTCTGCAACATCAAACCTGGTGATGATGTCCAAATCACGGGACCAACAGGGAAAGAAATGCTCCTGCCCGAAGATCCTGAAGCTACAGTGATCATGATGGCGACTGGAACCGGAATCGCACCTTTCCGCGCTTACCTGTGGCGGATGTTCAAAGACAACGAACGCAATGTTAACCCTGACTACCAATTCAAAGGCTTAGCTTGGTTAGTCTTTGGTGTAGCCACAACTCCAAATATTCTCTACAAAGGCGAACTCGAAGAAATTCAGGAAAAATATCCTGACAACTTCAAACTCACCTACGCAGTTAGTCGCGAACAAAAAAATGCCGAGGGTGGCAAAATGTACATCCAAGATCGCATCGCTGAAAACGCTGACGAACTATGGTCATTAGTTCAACAAGAGAAAACTCACGTTTATATCTGTGGACTCAAAGGCATGGAAACAGGCATCGATGCGGCTCTTACCAATGCCGCAGCTAAGTCTGATGTCAAATGGTCTGAATACCGCAGTCAAATGAAACGTGCTGGTCGTTGGCACGTTGAAACTTACTAGTAGGAAGAGGTTAGAGGGTAGGATGTAGAGGGTAGATGGTAGAGCTTAAACACTAGATGTTGATAGCTAAGAGAAATGGTAACAATTACAAATTATTTTCATACTCCCTACCTTCTACCCTCTACCCCCTAATTACGAATTATTTTCCTAATCCCTGCACTCTAACTCCTAGTGGTAAAATTGTGTATAAACTGAGCAAATCTACGAACAAAAAGGATTGGAGCCATGTCATCAGCAGTAGAAGTTACAGACGGTTCTTTTAAAGAAGATGTCCTGGATAGTGAAATTCCAGTGTTAGTAGATTTTTGGGCACCTTGGTGTGGCCCTTGTCGAATGGTTGGACCTGTAGTTGATGAAATTGCGGCTCAGTATGAAGGGAAAATCAAAGTATTTAAGCTCAACACTGATAATAATCCTAACGTTGCCAGTCAATACGGCATTCGCAGTATTCCAACACTAATGATTTTCAAAGGTGGTCAAAAAGTTGATACTGTTGTTGGCGCAGTTCCCAAGGCAACTCTGTCTAACACCGTCGAAAAATATCTGTAATTTAGTTGAAAGCTTGCACTGAGAGGCTTGCACTGTTGGCTTAGTCTCGCTTTTGGCGATAGCCTGCCATAGGCACAGTGAACCGAAGTGCTGAACAGTTCATCACCAAGTTTTTAGGTTAGGAGAATTTAGAACTCGCCCCAGAAACTGGCAACTTCAAAATTTGGGGAAATTAAATCCCCGATCTTAAATTAAATTACTATCGGTATAAGTAGGTTAAAGATATCTCGGTTACAAGTGTCAGCGTCTCAGCCTAGAATAGGCTAGGGACGTTTTTTTGTGAATAATAGTTTTGAAGTGAACCTATGGACGATCTATATGACCTCAAGAATGACCTAATCGCCACGATCGACAGATTACCGACTATGAGCAACGGTAAGTGGATTCAACGTGCGTTAGAGGCGATTTTACGGCTATCTGAGACAGAGATCGACAGGCTAGACTGGAAGATTCTGAGTGCGTCCATCAGTGATATGGAACGAGCATTTCAGGTATTTTATGCCTATCGACATATTCGCAAGGTGGCAGTATTTGGCTCAGCGCGGACTCAGGATGCCGCACCAGAATATCAACTTGCCCATGATTTCGCTCATCTGATTACCCAACAGGGATTCATGACGATTACGGGTGCTGGAGGTGGCATTATGGCAGCAGCTAATGCCGGAGCTGGAGCGGAGAATTCTTTTGGCTTAAATATCCAACTTCCCTATGAGCAGGGTGCAAATAAATATATCGCTGGCGACCCAAAATCGATCGCCTTTAAATATTTTTTTACCCGCAAGTTATTTTTCCTCAGAGAAAGCGATGCTGTTGCACTTTTTCCGGGCGGATTTGGCACTCAGGATGAAGCAATGGAGACGCTGACGCTGTGCCAAACTGGTCGATATGGCCCCGTCCCAATGGTGTTGATCGATCGACCTGGTGGTTCGTATTGGCGCGATTGGGATAGTTATTTACGCAAGAATCTAGGCGCAACCGGATTGATTAGCCCAGAGGATCTGGCTCTGTATACGATTACCGATGATATTCAGGTGGCGGCTGAGGTAATTCGGACTTTCTATCAGGTGTACCACTCCAGTCGTTATGTCGGTGATGAGTTTGTGATGCGATTGAAGGTAGCGATTTGCGCTCGAGATCTAGATCTTCTCAATCAAGAGTTTAGTGATCTGGTGGCTAGTGGTAAAATCGTTCAAACTACTGCTCTAGCTGATGAGTTAGACGATCCAACCGTAGATTTACCTCGACTAGTGTTCAAGTTTGATCGGCGGGATCATGGACGGTTGTATCAAATGATTGGCAAAATTAATCAAATGGGCGGCGAGACTTGTCTTGATACACACCCTGAAGCAAAGTAATAACGGCGATTAAAACCGCCGTTATTACTTTGCTAAAAGTTACATCCTAAAAGTTACATCCCAATCGTTTCATAACCAGCATCTACATAGATAATTTGTCCAGTAATCCCACTCGCAAGATCGCTAGACAAGAAAGCCGCAGCATTACCAACCTCAGTTTGAGTAACAGTCCGGCGCAATGGTGCAACATCCTCAACGTGGTGAATCATATCCAAAATCCCACCCACAGCCGATGAAGCCAATGTCCGAATTGGTCCTGCTGAAATAGCGTTTACCCGGACATTTTGAGCACCAAATTCTGAAGCTAGATAACGAACATTCATTTCCAAGCCAGCCTTGGCGATACCCATCACGTTATAGTTTGGGATCACTTTGACACCACCAAGATAAGTGAGTGTGACAATACTCCCACCCTCAGTCATCAAAGATTTCGCAGCACCCGCCAGCCGAATCAGTGAGTAAGTACTGATATCCATCGCCTGTGCGAAGCCCGCACGAGAAGTTTTGCTAAAATCTCCAGATAGATCTTCTTTATTCGCAAAAGCTAGACAGTGAATCAGAATATCAATCCGTCCCCATTTTTCGCCAACTTCCGCAAAAGTTCGATCGATTTGAGCATCATCTTGAACATTGAGCGGGAGATAAATACTCGGATTTAGGGGCGCAACTAATTCTTCAACTTTTCGTTCCATCTTGCCCTTTTCGTCGGGTAGATAGGTAATTCCGATGTTTGCCCCAGCAGCATGAAGTTGTTGAGCGATGCCCCAGGCAATCGATCGATTGTTGGCAATTCCAGTTACTAGCGCATTTTTTCCGCTTAAATTTAACACGATAATTTTATTCCATCTTAACTCGCACCGCTCATGATATCAGTTGCCAGTTACCTTTGCGCCCAACTCCCAACTCCTAACTCCGTAGTCTATGATACAAAAAACTATTGGCAAGTCAGATTAAGTATTCTGTAATACCGTTAATAAACTGCGGTCGTCTAGACTTGAGTAAACACGCCAATTAGTTTGGGTTTGCCAGAACTGAAATCTTTAGATATTCAGTGATAAAGGTTCACAGCCTTTTCAAGTCTGAAATTGTGAATCAAAATATTCCAAGTAAGCGGGTAAATAAGATAGCCATGATGCAAGATCAACCAATAGCTAGCGTCTTTCAGCAAATGGCTGGAGGAGCTTTCCCACCTGTATTAGAGACATTCGATCGCAATAAAACTATTTTTTTCCCTGGCGATCCTGCCGAACGGGTCTATTTTCTCACTAAAGGTGCGGTGAAGTTGTCTCGTGTCTACGAAGCTGGAGAAGAGATTACGGTGGCTTTGCTGCGGGAAAATAGCGTGTTTGGGGTCTTATCTTTGATTACGGGGAATAAGTCTGATCGGTTCTATCATGCAGTGGCATTTACCCCTGTGGAGTTATTATCAGTCTCGATCGAGCAATTTGAGAAAGCACTCAAGGAAAACCCCGAATTGTCTTGGATCATGCTCAGAGGTTTATCTTCGCGGATTCTCCAAACCGAAATGATGATCGAAACTTTGGCACATCGAGATATGGGATCTCGGCTTGCTAGTTTCTTGCTGATTTTATGTCGAGATTTTGGGATACCCAATGGCAATAGCATCACGATCGATCTCAAGCTATCACATCAAGCGATCGCCGAAGCAATTGGTTCTACCCGCGTCACTGTCACCCGTCTACTCGGTGATTTACGCGACGAAGACAATCAAGTCATCTCCATCCAAAAGAAAAAAATCACTGTTCATAATCCGGTGGCTTTGAGTCAACAGTTTAATTAGGCTTTAGGCTTTAGGCTTTAGGCTTTAGGCTTTAGGTGTTAGGGAATTGGGAGGACGCAAGCGTCCTGAAGCCCAAAGCCCAAAGCCCAAAGCCTAAAGCCTAAATATCCACCAACCTAAACCCCATCTGACACTCATAAGCATCAGATTGTGGTTCACTGCAACAATTGAGATTATTCAGGACTACTCGACCACAACAGAGTTTACCCTGCCGCCAACGTGGTTGACCATCGCGATCAGCCAGGACGCAGGCTTGACAGACTTGTTTGGGAGTAATAATTTGATTATCAATGATGACTACTAACACACACCACCCTCAATTTTAGGTCAGGTAAGGACTTAGTTGAAAGTTGAAAGTTGAAAGTTCAAGACAGAAAGCGATGTCCTCGAAACTCCCATAATATAATTGTGCCCACTGAATTGAAACAGTATCCAATATTGCTGACGTAAATCCGACCTCAACTGTTTTCCGACGATCGACTAAAGATAGACAGAGGCGAGAAAGAGATCCAACAGCTATGATAGATAATCTGGGACACTGCATCGATTCAACAATCCCTAACCTATTTCTAATAGACTAGACAATGGCAAAAACTAACTTAGAATTTTTAGTAGAAACAGATCCAGCGATCGCGAGTTTAATTGGTTCCGAGCTAGGTCGTCAACGGGATCACCTCGAACTGATTGCCAGTGAGAACTTCACATCGGCTGCGGTACTAGCAGCACAAGGTTCAGTCCTAACTAATAAATATGCCGAAGGCTTACCCAGCAAGCGTTACTATGGTGGTTGTGAATTTGTAGATGAGATCGAACAAATTGCGATCGATCGAGTCAAGCAGTTATTTGGTGCTGCTGCGGCAAATGTCCAACCTCACTCTGGGGCACAGGCAAACTTTGCTGTCTTCCTCGCGCTCCTCACTCCTGGTGACAAAATCATGGGGATGGACTTATCCCACGGTGGGCACCTTACCCACGGTTGCCCTGTTAGTGTCTCAGGTAAATGGTTTGAACCCCATTACTACAATGTTAACAAAGAAACCGAACAATTGGATTACGACCAAATTCGGGAGCTAGCAAAACAGCACAAGCCAAAAATGCTGATCTGTGGTTACTCCGCTTATTCTCGCACGATCGACTTTGCCAAATTTCGCGAGATTGCCGACGAAGTTGGTGCGTTCCTGATGGCAGACATCGCTCACATTGCGGGACTCGTCGCCACTGGACATCATCCTAATCCTCTCCCCTACTGTGATGTCGTTACGACTACCACTCACAAAACCCTCAGAGGTCCGCGTGGGGGTTTAATTATGACTCGCGATGCTGAGTTAGGCAAAAAATTTGATAAGGCTGTGTTTCCTGGTACCCAAGGTGGCCCATTGGAACACGTCATTGCTGGTAAAGCAGTTGCCTTTGGCGAAGCTCTCCAACCCGCCTTTAAGACTTATTGTGGACATGTAATCGCTAATGCTCAAGCATTGGCGGGTCAACTCCAACAACGTGGCTTTAAAATCGTTTCTGGAGGGACTGATAATCATCTGATGTTAGTCGATCTCCGATCGATCGGCATGACTGGAAAACAGGCGGATTTACTAGTCAGTGGTGTAAATATTACTGCTAATAAAAATACCGTACCGTTCGATCCAGAATCTCCTTTTGTCACCAGCGGTTTACGGCTCGGTTCTCCCGCCATGACAACTCGTGGCATGGGAACAACTGAATTCGTAGAAATCGCGAATATTATCGCCGATCGATTATTAAATCCTGAAGATGATACAGTAGCCAACGATTGTCTGAGTCGGATTGCCACCCTCTGCGGCAAGTTCCCACTATATCCTCATCTGAGTATGCCAGTTCCAGCATTGGTTTAAGTTGGGAGTTGGGAGTTGGGAGTTAGTTTTGGAGCTGGGTTTCGCGTTGATCTACCCAATCTACGATCTACAATTCTATCTAACCACTTTCAACTTTCAACTTTCAACTTTCAACTAACCCGCATAGCCACCTTTGCGAATGAGATCGTCAGGGCGGAGATTGGAGACAAAACTTCGGAAAGCTTGACGCTCTTGTTCATCAGCATCTCGATCGACTGGAATCGAAGCATCAGCAATTACTTCTTCAATCACCCAAATCGGTGCTTTCGTGCGGATAGCTACAGCGATCGCATCACTAGGACGAGCATCGATTTCCTTGAGTTCACCATTGTGATTAATCACAATCAAAGCATAAAAGGTATTATCTTGGAGCGAATTGATCAAGATTCGATCGACCTTGATCTGACAACTATCAAAGATATTCACAATCAGATCGTGCGTAAATGGTCTGGGTGGTGTTTGCTTTTCTAGCGCATTAATGATTGCCTTTGCCTGTTCTTGACTGATATAAATTGGTAAAGCACGTCGATCGGACGCATCTTTGAGTAAAATAATTGGACTCCGTGATACAGCATCCAATGCAATGCCCGCTACTTTCATTTCAATCATGGTGGTTTCCTCTAGTTATTGACGAATTAAGGTGGTTGAGAACGTTAAAGTTTAAAATAAAGATTGAAATCGTAATCAGTCGAATAGTCTAACAAGCTTGAACATTGGTGATTCGTTCGGCTATGTATCAAGGATGACCTACGAAATACGAAATCGCGAATAGCACTTTGACTGAAAATAGATGTTTACAGGACTAGTCCAATCGCTGGGAAATTTGCGCCTTTTGACTGAAGACAGGCTGGAAATTTTGTGCAGCTTTACACATGCAAAGCTAATCTTAACCGATCTAACTATTGGTGATAGTGTAGCTGTTGATGGGGCATGTTTGACAGTAGAACAAATTCTACCACAAGGATTTATCGCAACCGTTTCACCTGAGACTTTAGATCGGACAACAATCGGTCAAAGCGATCGTACATCTACTTGTGTAAATTTAGAAACATCTCTCCGTGTTGGTGGCAAAATTGGCGGTCATTTTGTTACAGGACATATTGACGGTATTGGCAGATTAGTTTCTATAAAAGCTACTGCCACGTCTTGGGAACTAAGGTTTGCAGCACCTCAGTCGCTAACTGAGCAGTGGTCAAATTATCTCAGTCGCTATTTGGTATCGAAAGGGAGTATTGCTGTTAATGGAGTGAGTTTGACGATCGCTGATTGCGATCCTGGCGGAAATTGGTTTACAGTCGCAGTAATTCCCCACACTTACGCAAACACAAATCTCTCTCAACTTCAAACCGATGGGTGGGTGAATTTAGAAGCAGATATTTTGGGTAAATACGTCGAAAAGTTGATTTTACCTCAACATGCTTCTTCTTCTTCGAGAGGGCGCGAGATTATTACACCTGATTTTTTAGCCGCAAATGGATATTGAATTAGTTGAAAGTTGAAAGTTGAAAGCGATATCCTGAGTTTGTCGTAAGTGCAAAATGTAGGGTGCATTAGCGATAGCGGCTCGCGCTCCTCGGGTTCCCCGAGGGTTTAGCGAGACAAGACAGCGTAACGCACCAGCCTACTGCAAGATCTGAGCCTATTAATCTGAGCCTAGTAATGAGCAGCGGAAGTTAAGCTACCATTTCTATTTTCTATGTCCCCCTCTCCTAATCTCTTGCCAAAATAGCAGATACCGCTTCATGAATTGCCCCTACTAGGATTTACGCCGCCCAATCCTAGTCTTTCGCTGCCAAAAACTCGACTAACTTCGTCAACTTATCCCAAGCGATACCACTACTTAATACGGTTTTCGCTACCTCGATGCCCTGCTGATGTGCGCCAATCGGTACGACTCCAGCCACCTGTAAAGCCAACCCAGCATTCAACGCAACCACATCTCGCTGCACAGAAGTACCTTTACCTTGCAGAATGGCGGTGAGAATAGCCGCATTTTCAGCAACATCACCACCTTTGAGTGCCGTAATTGGTGCGGGGGTAAGTCCCAAATCGAGAGGATCGATGCTGGTGAATTCCACTTGTCCATTCGTTAAGATTGCCAAGTCTGTTAGATCGCCCAAACCCGCTTCATCCAATTGTTCGCGTCCGTGAAGCACGATCGCTTGTTGAGTACCCAAAATACCTGCGGCGGCGGCGATAGTCTCCAATAAATGGGGTGTGCCGATCCCAATAATTTGTCCCGTGGGACGCAGGGGATTGACAAGAGGTCCGATCAGATTGAATACTGTCCGAATCTTTAATTCTTGCCGCAAGGGTGCGACAGCCTTCATTGCTGGATGCCAACCAGCGGCGAATAAAAAAGTGATGCCGATTTCATCTAAAGCTGCTGTAACTCGTGCGGATGGAGCTGTCAATTGTACGCCCAGAGCCTCTAATACGTCCGCCGAACCAACGCGACTAGATGCCGACCTACTGCCATGTTTTGCTACTTTCACCCCTGCTGCTGCGGCAACAAATGCCACGGCGGTGGAGATATTGAAAGTCGAGGCACCATCGCCACCAGTTCCACAGGTATCGATGACTGGAAAAGGATGCTTAATTGCTGGAGCTTGCAAGACTTGCGCCATCCCAGCTAGTTCGGGGGCGGTAATTTTCTTTGCTTCCAGTGCGGCTAAAATCGCCCCAGAAAGGACGGGCGAAATTTCACCTTGCAACCAGCCCTGCATCAGCATTGTGGCTTGTTGCTGGCTCAGAGATTGCTTATCTAGCAGTTGTTGGAGTAGCTGTGTCCAAGTTGCGGTTTCAGTGGGGATGACGGGGGTACTCATGGGAAGTCTGAGATCGATCGAATCTAAGCTCGATCGTCAGTGTTTTTGAAACAATATATCGATTATCGCCGATCGAGGACGTACAGCTCGAATGGAGGAATAAACAACTAGAGATTTGTAGAAATTGCGCCGACGGGACAAGTTGGAATACATTGCTCACAGACGATACAACGCGATCGCGTAAAATTGAGTCTGAACGTATCAGGATTGAGATTCAGAGCTTCAGTGGGACATACGCCAGTACATAATCCGCAATCAACACAGACATCCTCATCAACAAAGATTTCCTTATTAGCTGTCGAAACTTGAATCCCTTGAGATCGCATCCAATCGATCGAGGCATCGAGTTCATCGATGTCCCCAGCCAGTTCTACTACCAACTTCCCGATTTGGTTGGGTGCTACCTGGGCGCGAATAATATTTGCAGCGATGTTAAAATCTTTTGCCAGTCGATAAGCAACTGGCATCTGAATCGCCCGTTTGGGGAAGGTGAGAGTAACCCGTTTTTTCACAATCGGAATGGGGATAGGAATGCAATAGCTGTCAATCCTATTTTACGGCTTAACTGAGTCAAAGAGAATTTCTCCCGTAGTAATATCACAATCCCATCCGCCGAGTTCCTTACTCTGCTACAAAATCTGACTTACCGCCTGTTTTACTAATCAACCGAATATTCTCAATTTGCATCGATTTTTCTAGTGCTTTAGCCATATCGTACAGCGTCAGAGCCGCGATCGATACCGCTGTCAGAGCTTCCATCTCCACACCAGTTTCAGCTTTAATTATCACTGTCGATCGAATTTGGAAACCTGGCAACTCTCGATCTGGGGTCAATTCGACTAACACCTGACTCAATGGGAGCGGATGACAGAGTGGAATCAGATTAGCCGTTTGTTTAGCCGCCATGATGCCCGCAATTCTCGCGGTACCTAAAACGTCACCCTTGGGTGCATTACCGCCCAAAATCGCTTCTAGAGTACTCATCGACATCCGAACTTGACAGCCAGCTACGGCGGTACGTTTCGTCACAGCCTTGTCTGCGACATCTACCATTCGGGCTTCCCCGCGATCGTTCAAATGGGTAAGTTTGGAGTCTGATGGGGATTCAAATTCAACATTGTCAAAAAAGTTTGGCACGATTGGAAAAATATATGTTATAGTTGAGAACGGACAAGGGCAAGTAGCTCAGTGGATAGAGCTTCTGACTACGGATCAGAAGGTCGGGGGTTCGAATCCCTCCTTGCTCACTAATTCAAATCGACAAAGTTCAATCCCAAAGATCGAACCTTGTCGATTTTTGTTTGGGGTAAATCCCCTCTTGGGAGCGGAAAGTGCGGTCTTGGGGTTTCCCCTGTCTTGTCTCACCTTTTTTGACGGGGAACCCGTCCAAAGGTGAGCCGCAAGTGGAGCACCTTTCCAAGACAGGGGTGCCCGTAGGGCGGGGTGGGTAGATCTACGCAGCAACCTAATAAAGATCTATTACGTGCAGCAAAGCATCATCAGAGAAAAAGCCTGACGAGTTTTGATTAAACTAATCTAACCCACTCTTCTTTCTTAGCATTATTTTAGTCTCAATGCTCATGACGGCGTTGCCACCCAGTGAAAATTTTCGGCTATTAATTAACAAAATGATGCTTTGACTCCACTAAAATGGCGGAGGTCGATCGACAAAACGTTGAGCATAATGAAGATCCAGACACTAGCCACCGAATCTTTAATAAGCTTTTAAATGTTATGACCAATATTCGACCTACATCTGAAGAAGATAATGCAATCGTCAACTTGGTTAGTCGCATTCTAGCAAAAGCGATCGAAGATCGAACTTCGCATTTATATTTTGAACCCCAAGCGCAATCGCTCCAGATTAGAATTCGTCAAGGTGGGTTACTCCAAACAGCATTGCAGAATTTGCCACATAAAATGGTGGCTCCAATGATCGATTATCTAAAATCGATCGCCCAAATTGAATTAGATTTACTTGCACCTCAAACTGGCACAATTTATAAGTCGAGTAAATTCGGTCGAGTTAAGATTGAAATTACCAGTTTACCAACTCAATTTGGCGATAGTATCAGTGCCAAAATTGATTATATTCAACAACCACCATTATCACTCAAACAGCTAATTCCCAATCGGGAGATTTTAGATCCGATTCAACGACTTATTCATAGTAATCGGGGCTTAATTCTCGTTGTGGGCGAACAAAATAGCGGTAAATCTACGACTATCTATGCTAGTTTGGCGGAGCTTAATCAATCAGATCGAAATATTTATGCGATCGATCGTCAGTTGAAATATACAGTGCCAGGAATTAATCAAATTACATTGCCAACTAATGTTAATGATCAGACGATTAACTGCACTATTCAAACTTGTCTAGATCGATATCCTGATGTTCTCGCAATTGGATCGATCGATAGTCTTCTGCTTGCTCAAGCTGCACTAAAAGCTGTCGCGCGGGGTTGTTTAGTCTTTGCCACAATTCAGGCAGAAACAGCAGGTAAAGCGATCGCTCAGTTAATTGATCTGGGTATCCCCGCAGCACAGCTTTACACCGCGATGATCGGGGTCATTTCTCAAAAATTGATTAAACAAGTTTGTCCTGAATGTCGGATACCTGATCAGTCAGATAGCCTCGAATTAGCACAGTTAGGTAGTACAATTCTCAGTCTCAAAGATCGTCTTCCATATTATCGCGCTAATCGGCTGAGTATCAGCGAAATTGATGGAGTAAAACAGGCTAATAAATTGTGCCAAAAATGTCAGGGTGGAGGTTATCACGGAGCTATTGGCATCCATGAAGTAGTAGTGATCATCGATCGACTCAAATCTACGATTCTCAATGGAGATGCAGAATGCATTGATTTAGTTACACAGGAAATGGGGATGCGATCATTTCTGGATTTGGCAATCAAACTATTTCGAGAAGGGACGACGACACTCTCTGAAGTTAAGCGATGCGTCCCAACCAAAACTTTATTACAAAATCAGCTTACTAATGCTGAAACCTATCCAGATCATAGCGATTTAGATGTAGACAATGCCGACAGTTTGGAGGCTGCTTTATATTGGAAAAAACAAGCACTCATAGTGAAGTCTGACTATGAACAATTATTAGGTGAACTAGAAAATTATCAGCAGGAATCAGATGAATTTGAACAACGGATCAAGCAGAGTCGATCGCAAGCAGAACAGAGTACTCGGGCTGAAATTGCGCTCCAATTATTATCGGTGATTGATGTAATTGAACTCGCAGGTACTTCGATTAAACCGCAGACTGATCGAGAGGCAGCTATTCAAAAAGGCTATTCGATGTTAGAAAATAAAATGCTCCATAGTATTAAAGAAATCGGCGTGCGCGTCACCGAAAGTAAAGGTCATAAGTTTGATTCTCATCTGCATGAAGTTGTCCAAGAAGTAGGCACTCATGACTATTCAGTCGGATTAGTCCTCTCTGAATTCAAACGTGGTTATACGCTCGGAGATCGAGTGCTACGTCTAGCACAGGTAAAGGTTGCCGTCGCATCCAGTTTCAGCTAAAAATTGACTATTCACTAATAACAGGATCGAGCCAACGCAGCATTTCTCGCTTGAGTTGGTGTAAATCGCGATGAACTTCTTGCTTGATCCATTGACCGATCGCATCAAAAGGTGTGAAAATTTGAGGGGTAATTTGCCATTGCCAATCCTGTCCTAATGGAGTGAGATGACTACCATTAATAATCTGGGTTGAAACCATCCCTGGAAAAATTTTACTCAAGGTTCGATCGAGTGTATAGGATTGATCGATCGTGTCATTATTAAACTTGACAATCAAATTGCGAGGAACATCATAATAATCAGTAATTAAATCGAGAGTTTCTTGGGGATTGGGTGCAAATTCCACATTAAATTCTTGAGGCATTTGACCGATTAAAGGCACCGCATCCCGAGCAGAAAAGTTATTAAATGAAATTAAAATATTTCCCTCACGTTGAACATCATACATACTGCCAATCAGTAGATGTAGTTTACAGCCCATGCTATGACCTACACCATAAACTGGTAGATAGTCTGTAGGTAAATATCGACGTTTTTGGAGCAATTCTAATGTATCTTCAAAACTATTGTAGACCTCGCTCGCGATCGATCGATGATCGAAAGTATTAATAAATGGAGTAGCAATAATTGCATACCCTTGTTTTGCTAAATCTTCCAATAACAATCGATAGGTAAGTTGTGGAGCTGCTGCCACAAATGCACCACCTAAAAAATGGACTACTGCACGCGGCTGACGAGGAATATAAACCCAATTACCAGAAATCTCTTGCCAATCCATTGCAGTTTTTTCTTGTTTATTTAGAAGTAACCAAAGAAGCTATCATAGTCGAGATCGCTATCCTCACTATTGTAAGGGGTTCGATCGGCAAATTCATTGGGGGTGCGATCGTTGCTCCATCCCCACCAAGCTTTCCCGCACTCACAATGATAGAATTCTTGCCACTTCCGTTTGCGATTTTCGAGAAATATGGGAGAACGACGATTGATCCAAGCGGCAGTAGCTGCTGTAGAGTTAGCATGACAGCTAGGACAACAAAATCCGTCAGCGTGAGTTGCTATTTTTGTCCAATCCGGTGGGTTAGGGCTAAAAGCTTCCATGTATGTCAATCGATATTGTAGTGTCTTGATCGCGGAGATGATGCGGAGAAAATTAGCAAACTGGGCTGAAAGTATCATTGGCATAGCCTTTCAGTCCGAGAATTGAGGCTATAGTTACATCAGCTACAGATTAATACTTTCTTCTTACTATAATAAGTAGTTTAACGAGGATCTGCTGAGTCTAGTTAAATTGGTACGATCTAATTCAGACAGATAAGTAGCCACATAATTTAGAATCAATAATTAAAATCTTATGACAACTTTTGATACCCTCGCTGATGCTCCCGATCTCACCGCTGATGACTATCTCGTCGTTGGTGTGGCTACCTGTTTCTTCCGTGACGATGATGGAGTTCACGAACTCAAAGTGATCGAACCCATCCCTTCCTCTGCCTTAGAAGCTCTGCTCAAAGGCATTCCTACCTCTTACGAAATCGCCGCCGCCACTACTCTCGGCGCACTAATTGCGGAAGATACACCCCAAATTCCGGCTAATTTCCCCGCTAACTGTCAACTGGGTAACGAATTTGCCTACCGTTGTATTGCCTCAGCCCGCACCTATAAACGCCGCCCTGAAGCAACAGCCCATATCGCCCCAGGTGATAGCTACAATACCTTCAACTACTCTACCGAGCGCAAACGGGTGCTGAATGCCGATCGAGTCGTCACCAAGGATGATAATGTCAAGCAACACGCCTATACTCACCAAAAACTTTAGTTTTTAAAAAGCATCGGTAAATAACTGATGCGATATTATTAACGTCAGTTCGGGATAAGAAGAGCTAGAGACTTCAGTCTCTGCTCATGATACCTAGTCCGCGAAGGCGGACTAGGTAATCAGTCCGCGAAGGCGGACTTTGCAACACTAGCCACGATTTCAATTGTTGGCAGGACTAGAACGAAGCGAATATCCTTAACCCGTTGGCGTAGCCTCTCCGCAAGGAGAAACTCACGTTGATTACGATCCCGCAAATGCCTAAGTAGGGGCAATTCATGAATTACCCCTACTTAGGCGATTACACGGTAGAAAAGAGTTCAATGCGATCCCATGCTTGACTATTTTGTCTTTGCTTGTGACTTAGCTTGTTCTAGCGTAATCTCTTTTAAAGTTTGATAAGAGTTCGCATTTGCAGAACCTTCGATCGCTTTGACAGCTAGATCTTGAACTTGTTTTAATGCTGCTTCTAGTTGTTTAGAAAGACTATTTAGACGTTCGCCTTGGTTGCTAATTGTATCTTCAAGCGATTCGATTCTACCTTCATAGAAACGTTTTTGACCTTCCACTTCTTTGCTGTAGAGATCGGATTTAATTTTAGCTTGCCAAGTGGCGATACCTTTACCTTCTCCTTTCGATTTGTCGATCGCTTTTTCTTTGTCTTGAACAAAAGCAGCAACTTGATCTTTAGCTTTGTGGAAGAGTTTTTCGCGTTCTGCTAATGCCAATTCTCGCTCTGACAATGTTTTTTCTTGGGTTTCTTTCGCTTCAGCTAATTCGTAATATAAACCTGATTGCTGCTGTTCGTGTTGCTCTCGATCGATCTTGCGTTGTAGATCTAAATTATACTTATATTCTTGAACTTCTCGTTGGTTATTTTTACGCTCGAGTTCGACTCGCTCTTTGACCATAATTCCATTCTGTTCTTGTTCTTTATTCCAAGCTTTGGTTAGGCTCCGAACTTCCTGTTGAGTAGCCCCTTGTCGCTCTCTCAACTCTTCGCCAAAGGCTTTAGAACTAGTCTCATAGCTATCGATTAGTTCTTCAAATGTATCTTGATCAACTTCCAAACCATGCAATGTTTGCAAGTCCGTAATCTCCGCAGTTACGCCTTCACGAATTTCAGCTAGTTTGGCGGCTTCTGTCGTTAGCTTTTCGGATAATTCGCTGACTGCTGCACCAAAACCGAGCTGGAGGCTGTCTAAACTGGTGATAGTGTAGTTTACCTTATCTTGAGTAGGTACTGCATTCATGATGGGTTTTGGTTCGTCTTTGACTACTTTTGCAGCGGGGGTAGGGACAGGAGGAATAGGTGCAGCGGCTTGCTTTTGAATAGTTTTCACTTCAGCTTCGAGAGCCTTTTTCTCGTCAGCAAGTTGGTTGTAAGCAGTGAGAATTTCTGCTTTGGTATTTTTATCTGTCGGTTTTGCCATAATTAAGTTTTAGGTTGTAGGCTTTGGGCTTGAGAGAGATTAATTGGCAGGAGAATTTAACTGCTAATATTGTTTAATCTTTTGTGTGTGCTTATCAGTTAATTTTTCTCGCTAATTTTGGCAGAGGTTTCAAATGCTTTCATCGCCAGTGATTGGGCTTGATTCATCACCGTTTGAAGCTGTTCATTAATGGCGATGATTTGTTCATTCTGACGTTCGATCACTCGTTCTAAGGATTGAACTTTCATTTCATATCCTTGCTTATTACCATCCCATTCTTTCTCGGCTAAATCAGCTTTGACTTTTTCATTGCTACTAGTCTCTTTAATAGCTTCTTCTCTGGCTTTTTTGACTGCCTCTTCTAATTCAGTAGGAAAAGCAGTGACTTTTGCTAGATTTTCATCAGCAAGCTTTTGGTTATCTTTTAAGAATTTCTCACGCTCTTTCCACTGCTTCTGTTTCTCACGATCGAGTGATTGGATGCCTAATTCTTGATTACGTTTAGTTTCCGTATACACATCAGTCTGTAACTGACGATCGCGGGTGACTTTATACTGAACTTCATCTTGTTCTTTTTGACGCTCCTTAGTAACAATTGTCGCTAATTCTGTCTGCTGTTCGGTATATTCGCGATCGTTTCGTTCCCACTGTTTGCGGAGATTTATTTGCTCTTTTTCGAGATTCTCTCGATCGATAGTAAGTTGCTGTTCGATCGCTTTTAAACTTTGCTGATGCTCTTGGGTAATGATATGCAGTGCATCGGCTACTACTCTGACTTGCTGAAGTTCCGATCGATGTTGGGTTTCAATTTCGATCGATTGTTTGACTTGAGTCAATTTCTCAACTTCTACAGTTAATCTATCCGATAGTCCAGTAATAATACTCCCAAACAGTGGGAACGAAACGATCGCGAATATACCGAACAGCAGACAGAATTAGCGACAATTGTTACTAAGGAG
>JANYIT010000383.1 GCA_025358725.1 Chamaesiphon sp. GL140_3_metabinner_129_sub | reverse complement strand
AAAAATAAACGGGATGCTAAGCTGCGAGAATTGGGCATAGATCCGGACATGCTCTGATAAGCTTGAGGGGTAGGGCGGTTTTGTACGATAGTTATCGTTACATCGAAGATTGATAGCATAAACCAGCTCCTACAGGCATTAACTTATTTAGCGTATGTTCAATAGTCTCGATCCGATTTGGCTATTTCTGGGCGGATTAGTCATCCGGTACGGTGGCGAATTACTCAATGTCATTATTGGGTTTGGACTTCAGCGATTAGCTTGTCAAATCACGATCGCCGAAACTAATCCGATTTATAGTGCTGTATGTTGGGAACTAGAGCGGACGGGGAAGGTTTATGATTTTAGTGAGTTGATTTATACTCATGCACCTTTAGTCACGCCAGCGATCGAATCTCCCGCGCTCAAGACTAGGCTCCAACCGCGTGCTGGTTGGATTGGGATCAGTTATCAGGGTGCTTATGTTGGCATCCATCGTCACGATCTCAAAGTCACCGATTTACAAAATACTCAGTTACTCACTTTGGCGACATTCCGGTGGTGGCAACCGCAGATGCTCGCATGGTTACATGAATTAGAGACGAATTATAATCTGGAAGCTCCGTTAATTGTGCGGCTAATCGGCGGTACAATCTCGATCGTGCGGACTCAAACCAAGCGCAGACGGGAAACTTTAGCTCTTGAGGCTGTCACCGAAACCGAACTATTTGCGGATCTGGATCGGTTTCTTCAGAGTCGCGATATCTATCGTCAACGGGGCATCCCCTGGCGGCGCGGATATCTGCTCTACGGCCCTCCAGGTACGGGTAAAAGCTCTGTAATTCAAGCGATCGCCAGCCACTATGATCGGCAACTTGTATCCCTCTCCCTGACCGACATGGACGATAGTGCATTGCTCCGCGCTTGGTCGGAAATTACGGCGACTTCGATCGTCGCCTTGGAAGATATCGATAGTGTTTTTTCTGGTCGCAAACCCTTGGGGGAGCTATCATTTAGTGCGCTGCTGAATACCCTCGATGGCGCAGGAGCGGTGGAAGGCAGTATTACGATTTTGACCACCAATCATCGCGAACAGCTCGATCCGGCCCTGATTCGCCCTGGTAGGTGCGATCGAGAGTTTGAGTTAGGCTATCTAACCGCCGCAAGTTGCGCGAAGATGTTTTTCTGTTTCTTCCCCGATTCTGAATTAGCCACAGTCGTCAGTCAGCAGTTAGGTAATTATCGGGTGTCTCCAGCGGCTTGGCAAAATTATCTTCAGTGTCAGAATCATGGGGAGGAAGCAGTGGCTAATTGTAATTTTGCGGCTCTACAAGTGATGGAGTGAGCGGAATCGGTAGTTAGATTGACTCCAGACTGTCGAGAGTCAGCATTCCTTGTTGGAGGTGGGAGCGTTCGATCGAGTCGATCTGAGCGATGTTACCGATCAAGAACTGCATCGATGTTGGAGCTTCACTCCAATCACAGGCACAAGCTCGTAGATTTTCGCCCGTGAGAGTGGAGAACCAGCCTGCTAAAAAACCAGCCTCTAAAGTAAAGGAACGATAGGTAGAATTGGCTTCGATAGTCGGATTGCCACCGATCCCAGAATTCGAGATCGTCACTACTAATAGTCCCCGTTTAGCGAAACTAAAATCGATTGAAGGTCTGCCCAAACCGTGAACTGCCCAAGCTTCTTGAACATTAACAAAAAACTCGGTCGCGATCATGTCGGCGATCGGCTGGCGATAATATTTAACCATATCCTGCAATACTCGATCGCAAAAAGTTTTGCCCCAGTTCTCGCCAAAGGTATAGAGAGCTAGATAGGAAGCTTCCCCCGCTTCCGCACGCAAGGTTTTGGGAATGCTCCGCAATAGTACTTCAGGAACAGAAATCAAGCGATCTCCATACCGTGTAGACAATAATCCCGAAGCGGGATGGGATTTGACATAGCCGTTAGGATTAAAGCAATTTGCCGGAATGGGAATGGTAGATTCAATCATAATGAGGAAACTAGGGATCGAGATGTACTTTTATCTTTTTACTTTAATTAGACATAATCATATCTTGACCGAGTTTAAAGTAAGGCTTGAATAAATTTGCCTGTTCTTTTGGTAGCTCGATATAAATTGATTCCAATACGAATTTCACCCCTTGGTAATGGTGCAAGCCCATCGCTTGCAATACATTTTTTTGCCAGTAAATAAACCGATCTTTTAACATTTCCTCATCTTGTAAAAGCATTCCTAGCGCATAATGTCTGAGAGCCAAAGTTATATCGCGACGACAGCGAATGAGGATCGATTCATTAATGGCTTGATTATCCTGAAAAGCTGGACTGTTCTGCATTAGTACCATCGCTCGATCGATAATCAATTTTTCTTTGGTTTGTACTGCCGAATAAGCTTCTTTGCGCTCAGACCAAGAAAACATGACATGTTCCAGATTTCGGATATCTTGGCTATTTGCATAAGCTCCATCTGCCCCTTCTACTAATGCTTCTAATAAAGTAATCATTGTTCGACTCCATGTGAATAAATTATTATCTGTACAGATATTTTCTTGAAATATCTACATTAACTTTTTGTTTCGATTTTTAATTCAAGGAAACGTCATGAATCCGAGAAACATTGCTAGAATTCGAGATTTTTCTCGATCAATCTCTTGAGAATACTGCCAGTTTACTTGTTCAAATAACTCACCAACTGTGATTAAGTTACCGTTAGCACAAACGCCTATTTCTGTAATGCTAGTTAAGGGATCAAGCCGACTGTGCTCATCATTGAAATGTTGGTGATGATGACTGGCTCTAAAAGCACCTTTTTTGGGCTTGAATAGGGATTTAAAAAACTTGTATACCCATCGAATTAACCGGACGAAGGAGTTTTTTCTTAACTGACTATGTTTACGTTTTTTCATGCGGCACCTACTTTAATCGATAGCTCAGGTTCATCGGCAATTTCCCCAGCTTCAAAGCGTTCGGCAATTTCATTCGCTTTAGCACCAGAAGCAATCCAAAATTCGGCGGCTTGAATTCGTTGTTCGGAACCAATCAGAAATCGACAAAAATCATTGCCCATTGCATAGCATTGGATTTCTGTACTGCAAAGATTCTCAGCAAATGCGACACTAAAAAAGCCAGCTAGTAACCCTGCATACAGATGACAAACTGGTTTGCCCATATAGCCGAGTGTCTTAGCTACTGCCGAATCGAATAAATCGACATAAAAAAAACCACTTTCCCTAGCACTGAGATTTGGTGACCAAGTACCCCAACCCTGTGCTGTATATGGCCACCACCATGTTTCCATTGCGAAGGCGAGATTAGATGTCTCTAACGTCATATTGTAGAATTCCTTAAACCAGGATTGAAATAGCACCGCATCTTGCTTGCCCCAGTCAAACCCAATCTGATAGAGCAACCATCCCGCTGCTTCGCCAACCTCATGCTCCAGCCCCTTTAACAGAGACACAATAAAGTCTTCCCCGACTAGTAAATTGCGCTGATGGTGATAGTCTTCAATCGTCCCCTGTTCCATGTCAAAGTCGAAGAATTTGGCGCGGCTGTAATGACAGGTATTGCGAGTAGAGGGAATCGGAATGGGTGCATCCCGGAAAATTTGGGTTGTAATTTTCGATGTCATAGGTAACTTTTTTTGCGATGATTAATCCCAACAACCAAGGCAGAATGTAAGGGATGTCTCAATACTTCTCGGTTAAGCCAAAAGCAGGTAGATTAGGGGTGAATCTTGAATAGGCGAGGGTCAGACTATTGCAACTAAAAGAATTCTCACTAATCAATCCAATCATCGAATCATCCGAAGTATTGAAGGCAATTGAA
>JANYIT010000375.1 GCA_025358725.1 Chamaesiphon sp. GL140_3_metabinner_129_sub | reverse complement strand
TTCGCTCGATCGAGGGATTCAAGCGATCGAGTACAAGGGTTTTGAGCCTTTAAGCATCAAAACCTTGCACTTGATTCGCAAAAAAAGGCTCAAAACCCCTGCAGTGAATGCCTTGCTGAGATCTTCAGCAAGCCCTAGATAGTTTCCTCGAAGGTGACGTGCCGGATCATGCTCCCACCACCTTGCCAAGGTGGAAGATCTTCTAATAGTTCCCCTTTGGCATACAAAGCACCAATTCCCGTCGGCGCAAAGAGTTTATGCCCAGAGAAGACATAAAAATCACAACCGATCGCTTGGACATTAATCGGCATGTGAGAAACCGCTTGGGCACCATCCACCAGCACCCGCGCCCCATGTCGGTGGGCGAGGTGAGTCATTTCGGCGACGGGTACGATTGTCCCCAATGAGTTGGACACCTGGGTAATCGAGACAATCCGCGTGCGGGAATTTAATAACCGCGTATACTCAGACATAATTATTTCACCCCGATCGTTAATCGGAATTACTTTAATTACTGCGCCAGTTTCCTTCGCCAACATTTGCCAGGGCACAATATTCGCGTGGTGTTCGAGGGTGGAGAGGACGATCTCATCCCCCTCACCGATGTACTTGCGCCCAAAAGTATTCGCGACTAAGTTAATCGCTTCAGTTGTCCCTCGCAAAAAGACGATCTCGGAGGCATCACCTGCCCCTAAAAACCGTTGTACCTTCTCTCTTGCGCCCTCATAAGCATCGGTAGCCCGCGCAGCCAGAGTATGCGCCGCTCGGTGAATATTGGAGTTATCCCGCTCATAGTAGCGAGAGATACTATCAATCACACCTTGGGGTTTTTGGGTGGTAGCGGCGTTATCCAGCCAGATTAACTGTTTACCATGCACTTGTTGATGCAGGATCGGGAAATCACGGCGGATCACGTTGACATCAAAGGGTTCGCCTGTAGCTGGTAAGTTTAAATTACCAACTGTGGTTGAGGACTGGAACGAACGCTCTGGGGTGACGGTTGTTGTTGCGCCGTTGCCAGTTGTTGCCCGTTTTGCCTCAGCTTCATTCCCTGGTACCAGGGCTTGGGGATGGGGAATCGTCGGATGGCGTGGAGTATCGATCGATCCCATCGGGCTACTAGCGGCAGAAATGGGCGGAATTTGTCCGTACAGATCCTGTGCTAGTCTACTAATTGCATCGATGTCAAATCGATCGCCTGGTAAATTTCCCGTGGGCGGACTTGACAATTCACTCGACGGTGTACCCGCAGAGGTAGCAAAGTTACTTGGCTGTGTGCCTGTCGGTAAGTCCGATGGCGTGGCAAAGTTGCTCGGCTGGGTGCTTGTCGGCAAGTCTGATGGAGTGGCGAAGTTACTTGGCTGGGTGCTTGTCGGTAAGTCCGATGGAGTCGCAAAGTTACTTGGCTGCGTACTTATCGGCAAGTCCGAAGGCGTGGCAAAGTTGCTCGGCTGGGTGCTTGTAGGTATATCCGATGGAGTCGCAAAGTTACTCGGCGGCTTTAATCTGGCTAATGCCTGTTGTAAAGTGGGATCGGTATTGCCTGATCGCATTTGACAGTATAGCTGTTGGGCGATCGCAGTTAAAGGATCGCCACTTACTCCAGGATCGGGAGGACTAGACAATCCGCCCAGTATTGCAACCCCATCTGTCGGTAAACTGGGAGGATGAGGAACCGCCTGGAATCCTGCCCCTGATAGGGTTGGAGTTGACGGTACAGTTGGGCTGGGAGCGTTGGGTAGGGCTGTACATAACTGATTGCCATCGCTTGAATCAAGCTCGGTTCGATTACCGATGCACCACCTGATGACTGATGCCCGTTATGTCCGTTGAGATGATTAGAATTGGACATATTGGTAGTCATGATAGTAGCCTACTTCCACATTTTCTAAGACGGAGATCGCATCGTCGGTGAGTACCGCGCAGGAGAAGTAGAGGGTTAACAAATAAGAAGCAAGTGCTTGAACATCAATACCCATAAACCGCACTGACAAGCTGGGCAAGTGTTCCCCTTGAATGCCGATTTGATGTAAGCCGACAACCCCCTGATCTTGTTCGCCGACTCGTACCAGCAGAATATTCGTCGTACCAGATCCAGCGAGATTACCATTGCGATTTTTGATTTCTAATTTATCGCAAGGGACGATCGGTAAACCGCGCCAAGTCAGGAATGTGGCACCGAAGAGATTAACAGTTGCGGGTGGAACACCTCGCCGAGTGCATTCTCGGCCGATCGCCGCGATCGCTTGAGGATGGGCGAGGAAGAAGGCGGGCTTTTTCCAGACGCGGGAGATCATTTCATCGAGATCGTCAGGTGTAGGGGGGCCGTAGCGGGGCTTGACGCGCATTAAGGGCGACACATTATTCAATAGTCCAAAGTTAGGATTATTGATAATTTCCCATTCCTGCTGTTCTTTTAAACCTTCGATCGTCAGACGCAATTGTTCGCGCAACTGATCGATCGGTTCGTTGTAGATATCAGTTACCCGTGTATGTACGCGCAAGACACTTTGGGCAATACTTAATTCGTATTCACGGGGTTCTTCTTCATAGTCGATATAGGAAGTCGGAACTGCAGCTTCCCCCTGATAATCTGCTGTTAAAGCAACTTTTTCTTCTCCATAAACATTCAGGAACGACTCTAACACCGAGCGTTCGGCGATCGATTGACGTAAATGTTCTAGTAATTCTGGCGATTGCCCAACTACTTGCTCGAAACTGCTGCGGGAGATTGATAAGACATCGCAAGCGGTTAAAGTCCGCACCATAACTTCGCTGGGTGTCTCATTAAATAGGTTTCCTTCACCGAAATAGTCACCAGCAGAGAGGACTGCTACCCGTAGATTCTCGCCCCGATCTCCTTGAGTTAAAACTTCTAAAGAACCCTGGATCGCGATATAAAACTTGTCGCTGGCTTGCCCTTGCACTACTGGAGTTTCGCCTAATCCAAAATGCTCTGGTTGGAAGCTATTAGCGATCGATAAAGCCTGATTTTCCGCCAAGCTAGAGAGGATCGGAATCACCCGCAGATCTTCGGGCGCGATCGTCGAGAAGCCGTTGTTGTTATTAACGGTAACTTTGGGATGCTGCTTGAGCACGACTTTAGTCCGATTGACGCGATAAGTCCCCGATGATACCTGCACCCACGGCAGAAAATGCAACAGCCAGCGGGGAGTAATCCCCGCCACTTGGGGCACGGTATTGTTGGTGATTGACAGATTGCGGGCAGCTTCGATCGTCACGCTTTGTAACTGTGGATTCTGGGCAACTTCTGGCTCTAAATTATGTTGTAACTGGCGACTTTCAATAGTTGTGACTCTTGTGACCATATGTTTGCTCGTCTGAATAATAGTGTTTTGACTGAGATATCACCGAGGATATTACTGTTTTCCGATCTGGTTTAAGTAGTTTCTACGATCGAGACTAACATAGATCGCAATACTTCTCGGTTAAGCCAAAAGCAGGTAGATTAGGGGTGAATCTTGAATAGGCGAGGGTCAGACTATTGCAACTAAAAGAATTCTCACTAATCAATCCAATCATCGAATCATCCGAAGTATTGAAGGCAATTGAA
>JANYIT010000337.1 GCA_025358725.1 Chamaesiphon sp. GL140_3_metabinner_129_sub | reverse complement strand
TTCGCTCGATCGAGGGATTCAAGCGATCGAGTACAAGGGTTTTGAGCCTTTAAGCATCAAAACCTTGCACTTGATTCGCAAAAAAAGGCTCAAAACCCCTGCAGTGAATGCCTTGCTGAGATCTTCAGCAAGCCCTAAGTAATAGTATTTTTAAACTGTCTTGACGCGCTAAACCCTCGGGAAACCCGAGGAGCGCGCGTCGCTGGTGCAAGATGTGAGTAAGTGGACTATTTGCGATTGCGGGCGGGAATTCGATCTCCTCGTTCTAGCTGCACTTGTAGACGATTCAAGCTCCACCAACCGATCGATCCACCTACAACTATGCCGATCGAGATTAAGCCTAGTAGCAGGGCATTTTCACCGCCAATGAGCGCGAAAATAGTCGCAACTATCCAAGCTAATAGCGAAATAACAACGATCGATTGTTTGGCAGTTTGAATATTTTGATGTGCAGTTCGACAACTATGACAATGTTCGGTATGACTATGATATCGATCGAGTAATTGTTCCGTTGCTAATGCTGGTTTAAATGTTTGTCCAGGAAAAGGATCGGCTTGATAATCATTCAACCACTGACGGTATTCAAACACGAATACATCGGCTTTTGTTGGTAGATAAAATGTCTGACTAAAGTTCTCACTGCCGCCACTACGCTCTAAATATCTTTCCTGATGGTGCAGGAAAATTTGATCGTCTTCGAGGATGGCATTATTACTAATGTGCGAATACCATTGCGGTGTATTTTTGATGAAAAATGCCAGAAGTTTGCTGGCAAATTTGAACGGAAATCTCGCAAAAACTCGACATTCACCCTTGCGCGTCGGCGTTGCATAAACTACCGTAATTGTTTCACCCAATTGCTTTGATGTCAGCTCATGCCACATTAGACATGGAGCGATAAAAGTGGTATTTTGTCTGCCTACGCGGCCCATCTGCCCAAGTGCCAGTAAACCCTGATTGATCAGAAGTAGTCACTTCCAATTCTACCGGACTAGCATTCGATCGCTTACCAACGCTATTGTGATGGGTAAATGGTAAATGACTCGGATCGAGGACATTTTCCAGCAATGTCAGCGCGTCATAAGGCAAATCCCGAAAAGTATTGAGCATCACCCAGCCATCCTGTGGCTTCCCTTCTGCCATCGGTACCGGAATCAGGGGAATAGGTGTCTGTTCGGCTCTTGTTGCTGTGCCTGGATAGATAAATAATAATCCCTGCTCTACCGCCGTCGGCAATGACTTTACACAAGCGCGGCGAGAAGTTTCGGCTTTAGCGTCGGGTAATTGCTGCGGTATCCGATCGCATGTACCAGCACCTGTAAACGCCCAACCATGATAGGGGCACTCTAATAAACCATCTTCAGCAATGCGTCCTTCGGATAGTCTCGCCAAACGATGGGGACAGCGATCATCAAACGCTCGCCATTCTAATGCTTGACTATCCCACCAGATCACCAAATCTCGATCGAGTAATGTAAAAGGTGTCGGTTTGAGCTGATCCAGATCTTCAAGATAGAATACCGGATACCAAGACTCGATCGGCTCAAATCGTGTCGGTTCATCGCCACCCGCTGTCACCCGATCCGCCAAAACTGCTGCTGTCATAGTCGATCGCTTTACACTACTTTACATACTAGGATAACAATCGATCGCTGACTGATGCAAGATTTGGGGTTATCAATTATCGATTACAACTCTCATCATGCTAATGATCTTGACGATATTCGCGGACTAATTCACCCAATTCGGTTAGAGTTGGTTGCTCTGGATCTATTCCCAATGACTGCACCCGCGATCGCAAGTCATTGAGTGAAACTGGTTTTTGCAGTTTTTGGAAGAAGATGTTTTCGCCTTCTTCCCAAATCATAAATTCATCACCTGGATGTAATTTGGCTTGAATTTCGGGCGGGATTTCTAGCTGTAAACTATCTGTGACTCTAACGATTGTGGCTTTACGCATTGCAAGTCTCCTAAATAAACATAATTGATAATTTGGGAATTACTGGTGGGGTTGGGTGGGTTTGGCGATGATTTTTAGCAATGGCGGCGGCTATTAGCATAAACCCACCCCTACAGGATAATGGTGTATTTTACAATCGATCTCATCCCTATTCTAACCATCGGTAGGGGCGGGTTTATGCTAACAATTACAGATCGCAAAAACAACCTCAACCAAACCCGCCCAACCCCACTAATAACTAATCGATCGATTCATTGAATGAGTGTATCGCTGGATAAGTTTCTGGGAACTTTCATGCTGCAAAAACCTCATCTCTGACGATATGCAGTCTGATGATTTTCGGGCGTTCTGCTGGTGTCTCGAAATGACAATAAATGGCATCTTTGATCGCAATTTTCAAGGTTTCTAAGTCTTCTGCTTCGGTAAAGATAGATTCTGTTAATGCTCTGGCTATATAGCCACCTTCTGGATCTTGTTCTACTAAAAAAATAATTTCTGTCGAGTTCATCATCTTATTCAATCCCATTAATCGAGAGTTGTGCAGCTTGGGTTTCTGGAGGATGTCAGTTAGTAATTGATCATTTGGGAATTACTGGTGGGGTTGGGTGGGTTTGGCGATGATTTTTAGTAATGGCGGCAGCTATTTGCATAAACCCACCCCTACAGGATAATGGTGTATTTTATGATCGATCTAATCCCAATTCTAACCATCTGTAGGGGCGGGTTTATGCTAACAATTATCGATCGCACAAACAATCTCAACCAAACCCGCCCAACCCCACTAATAACTAATCGATCGATCCATTATTCAAGGTTAATCGAGAGTTGTTTGCTACTATTCTTTCGGGTGGTTTTCCCGCGCTGTTTGAGGGTGCTAGTCTGCTCCCGTTCGGCACGAATTCTCTCTAGTAATACCGCTGCGGGTTCGTCGTTTGGATCTTGGGGGACGAGTTCGCCTCGGAAGGCTTTGGCAAGAATAGATCGATCGAGTCTTTCTAGATCTGAGTAATTTTCTTGGTATAAGTTTTCAATTTCTTTAATGGTTTTAAAGGATCGCTTGATTTGCCCTATGATTTCTCTTTGCTCTTTAAGGGAACAGAATGGTATTTCAAATTTACCAAGCTTTTGAGCATTGATGTTTGATTGGCTGACACCATCTGTTTTTACTTTCCAGCAATAGCCTCTCGCATAATCGCTATTCAAACAATAATTTAGATATTCAGGATCTAACTCTTCAACATTCCTAATTCTGATTAGATAACCTGCGAAAATGGCTGGGCTATCACCCCTATATATACTCGTTTTTCCAACTAGTTCGGGACTGTTAGTTCTATTGAATAAAACGGTATTCGGTTG
This sequence comes from Chamaesiphon sp. GL140_3_metabinner_129_sub, assembly GCA_025358725.1. Taxonomy (GTDB): domain Bacteria; phylum Cyanobacteriota; class Cyanobacteriia; order Cyanobacteriales; family Chamaesiphonaceae; genus Chamaesiphon. The sequence goes on along the minus strand of JANYIT010000337.1, from coordinate 2,805 downwards.
TAAGTTGTATTTTGTAATCTCATCTGTATCTGACGTATAAGCAAGATCGCCCCAGTCAATCTCACCTCCTTGTAAATTCCCCATTCGTAGGACTACAACATCTCCAGATGAAGAGGATTTTGCTGATGTTCCATAATCTAGAGAATTAGCTAATTTTTCAAGACATGTATACTGCCAGTGAGCAGGAAGAGCGTCTGTATCCTCAGATTCTTGATAACTATATATTTCATTTATTTTCTCTATTTGCTTTGGTGATTTTGCTTCTCCAAGCCGATCGATCTTAATCCGCTCTAACAATTCTGAAGCAGGTTCGACATCGGGATTTTTCTCGCGCCAGTCGGCGGTTAAATCGCCTCGGAAGGCGGCGGCGAGGACGGATTGACGGAATTGGGCGATGAGTTTGGGTACGTCTGCTAGGGCTGCGCGGGCTTTGTGTGATCGATCGGTCAATTGTTCGATCGTGCTAACTATCCGCCGCTGTTCATTGAGAGGAGGAAGGGGAACTGGGCGAGGAAAGACTTCATCTTTGTTAAAGCCATTTTGTGCAGATCTCGACACTAAAAATAAAGGCTCTTGAAACCAACTAGAATTTAGAAATAGTTTTACCCAGTTGCGATCTAGTCGATCTTTGTCAAAGAGAATTTTTACTAATGCAACGTTGTACGATCCATCTTTACCCGAACATACTCTACCGAGACTCGCTCCATATCTTGCGATAAGTAAATCATCACTTTCGCACTTAGGTAAACGGCTATTATCTTTTATATAAACAGGGTATCGATCTGATTCAAAATCACGAATTTGTAATAGGCGAACATATCCAGTTTGTGGAGAGTCGATGAAATCTGACTTTGGTGGTTGATTTCCTCCTTTAAAATCAAACAAATCTTCAAATTTACAAATTATCCACCCGTCAGGAACATCGAAACTATCTAATTTATCATGCTCTAATATCTCTTCCCCTTCACCAACTTCTAACAAACTATTCAAACCTACCATCATTCACCCACATCTAAAACTGAAATATTAAAAGAAACACGATGATATAAATCCTTCAGCGGAATTTGTACCGCAGCCGATCGCAATTGTATTACCGCATCTTCCCCCAGCCATTCTGTCAACAACCATTGATGACTATCCACCTTAGTATATTGCTCCACCCGATAGCTAAATTGGTCGATTAAGAGATACTCCTCGAAACTAGGGATCGATCGATATAATCTAAACTTCCCCGACTTATCATAGCCCTCAGTAGAAGTTGATAAAACTTCCATAATTAGACAGGGATTAGTCACCTCTGTTTGCTTGCTGTCTGTGAATTGGGGTGTTTCAGCTATGACGATCGCATCGGGATAAACATAACTCTGATTTACGGGCAACCACAGCCGCATATCATTCATAAAGATCTCGTAATCTTGCCCATTAATTTCCAAGGGAAATAACCGACAGAAATTTAAGTTAAGACGATTATGATTTGCCGACGCACCAGCCACAGGGATAATTTCTCCATCGATTAATTCATGTTTGATGATCGATCGATCTTCTCGTTCTAGATATTCTGTGGGGGTATAGTGAGCCGTTGTAGTTGTCATCAGGAACCTCTATCATCGAGACAGGTAAAAATAGTTAACTCGCGATCGTTTGTATAGTCATCGATAGCTAAACTAGCCGCCATTCTTAATTGTGAGTCGATTTGCTGAGTATTTTCTGCTTTATGCGCCGATTGTTGTTCCCGAATTGAATTTAAAGCAGTAGTAGCGATCTCGATTCTATCTTCGATCGAAAGAGTAGGTAACAACTCAATTATTTCGGTGGTTTTCATAATTTATTAGCCGTTAACTGTTATCGATCTTAGGATGGTCTAACAATCCTAATTAGTTTACCTTGCAAAGATTCTTCTTCTATCACTGCCGCATGAATTCTCAGAGCTAAAGCATCCCAATTGCGATCGTCGCTACAAACAATAATTCCCGCATGATTTATTGGTAAACGGTGCAATTGAATAAAATCTCGGCGATTTTGCGTAACGACAGCGCGATTATCTTCAGTTGCAAAAGCCAAAACCTCATCATCAGGAATACGCTGATTTGCTTTGCCTGTCTCCTGAACGGTTAAAACGTTATGCCCCAACTCTCGCAGGCATTTAACGACAGGATATGGATATTGTTCGTCAGCATATAATCTCATATCCTAAAGTTCTTCGTTCATCACCGCATTGTTTTCAGCGATCTCAGCTTCAATTTCATCAGGGAAAGCCGCCGCGTATGCCCAAGCATTCGCCAGATTAGTTGCCGAAAGAGTGGGATAACTAGTCAGTAAATCAGCTTCGCTGTAACCAATCCGCCGCGACTCTACCAATCCCCAGACAGTAATTCGGGTTCCGGCGACACAAGCACTCCCACCACAAACACCAGGCGTTTTTTCAATGCCTTGAATCGGGCTGATTTTACCTTGAGATAGAAGCTGGACAACTTGGACTTTTTCGCTGTCAGAAAGAGCGAGTAACTGAGGCTCTAATTCTTTGATAGTCATGATTAGACACCAGAGTAGGTTCGATCTTCATTTTAACGTGAATCCGACAAATTCCGTACTAGTTGCTATTCTCGCTCTTTTGGTAGGACAGCCAATCGAAAACCCAACGCATCTAATAGATCGACCAAACCGTAGTGTTAGACGACAATGAGGTTGGCGGGTGATGACACCCGTATTGTCGGATCGCACACAAAGTAGAGACAGAAAAACAAGAGCTTGAGTAGCCAAAAAGAAAGACACTAGAAAATCTCCCCAGGAAGAGAGAAAGTCAAG
>JANYIT010000276.1 GCA_025358725.1 Chamaesiphon sp. GL140_3_metabinner_129_sub | reverse complement strand
CGCGAAGGCGGACTTTGCATTACGAGGAGCGGTTTTAACCGCTTTGAGTGTAGGTAGCAACTTGGGTTAGCTACCAAGAATCCCTAACACCAAAGCACTCATACCACATAGGTTCTATTCACCCATGACTAGTTACGAATTTACCTGTCCAGAAGACTTGATTGCTGGTGTCGATGAGGTTGGGCGGGGTGCCTTGTTTGGGGTAGTGGTAACAGCGGCTGTGATGCTACCAAAAGATGCGATCGTGGCTTGTCAGAATTGGGGGGTAAAGGATAGTAAAAAACTATCAGCTCGCCGTCGAGAACAACTAGGATCTCAAATTCAACAAGTCGCGATCGGCTATCAGATTGGGGTGGCTAGTGTGGTGGAAATTGATGAATTGAATATTCTCCAGGCGACTCTAGTTGCGATGCGTCGGGCAATAGCTGGATTGTCAGTGACACCAGAATTATGTTTAGTAGATGGGAATCAATCGATTCCCAATCTCGATCTGGCTCAGCAAACGCTGGTAAAAGGGGAGGATCGATCGATCTCGATCGCGGCTGCGAGTATTTTAGCGAAAGTTTGGCGCGATCGATTGATGATAGAACTAGCAACGATCTATCCGATGTATCACCTTGATCAAAATAAGGGTTATGGTACCGCTCAACACCTGAGGGCGATCGAGAAATATGGAATCACGCCTGAACACCGACAGTCATTTAGCCCCTGCCGGAATAGAGAGTAGGGGTAATTCATGAATTACCCCTACTCTCTAATTGCTGGTTTAAATTTCGCCCATTTCCCGATTCAGAATAGTTGAAGAATTGTTTACATGATCAGCTCCTGTATTTGCCCAGATCGCATAATCAGCCAATAATTGATGCATTAATCTTTGTTTGAAAGCGAGCAGAATGCTTTTGAGCAAATTGTTTCCAGCCGATTCCACAATGATTTTGGGAGTGAAGCTCAATGGTGGCGGTAGAACTACTTGAACTTCCAGATCGGCACGTCCCGAAAGATACGTGCGCCCCTGTTTTTCATAAGGCGACAATTTACCGATCAGTTCCAGACTAAAGCGTTGATTGATATAATCAATTCCCCGAATTTCACAATTAGTAGAAGCAATGCGAACAGTCCCATCTGCTTCTGTCCAAACCCGCAAATATACAGTCGGCTGAAGGTCGAATCCAAAAAAACTTAATGTCCGCATCGTCAGACAAAACTCATCATCACCCACCTGTTTAATCCGATTTGGATCGACTAGCGATCGCACTAAGCGGTGCGGCTGACGCAGATAGTGCTGAATGGGAATAGAGTGTTTGGGTACCTCAATTTCAACCGATCGATCTGCTGTGAATTTAACGATTTGCATATGTAGAGGCAGGAGTTAGAGACTAGTATCGATCGTCAATGCCGATCCGATCAGCATGGCCTAAAATATCTGAAAATTAGCGAAAAAATAAGTTTTAAGGGGTTGATGTCTAATGGATGCGATAAAATACATTTACCTAGAATTTTATCGCATCTGCGATCGAGGTTTCTACGTGAAATAACCAAAATCAGTGTTTTTACCAGATTAATCCAGCTATTCTGCTGCTAGTTGTGAATTTTCTATGACTTTGAAGATTGCTCATTTGGGGCCTACAGGTACCTATGCTGAAGCCGCAGCCCTAGCTTATGCCAAGACAGAATTCGCTGGTGCCGACTGCTGCTTGCAACCTTACCCCAATATCGCTCAAACGCTCCAAGCTGTTGCCAGTGGGGAAGTAACACTGGCGATCGTGCCAGTAGAAAACTCGATCGAAGGTGGTGTCACCATGACTGCCGATACGATCTGGCAACTAGCCGCAACCCTGCAAATTCAACAAGCGATCGTCTTACCGATCCATCATGCTTTAATTTCTGTCGCCACCGACTTGAATCAAATTGAGACGGTTTACTCCCATCCTCAGGCTCTGAGTCAGTGTCAGGAATGGCTACAACAGCATCTACCTCAGGCTGCACGGATTGCTAATAATTCAACTACCGCAGCCCTTACGACGCTGGCAGCTCTACCTCATGCAGCGGCGATTTCTTCAGTTCGAGCGGCGAACTTATACGATCTACCCGTCTTAGTGCAGCCGATCAATGATTATCCAGATAACCAGACTAAATTTTGGGCAATCAGTTTACAACCGACAGTCGCCGGAAATTGTACCTCTGCTGCTTTTAGTTTGCGATCGAATACTCCCGGTGGATTGATGACAGCCTTGGGCTTTTTTGCTAATCGGGGATTGAACTTGAGTCGAATCGAGTCTCGCCCGAGTAAACGTTCGTTGGGTGATTATTTATTTTTTATCGACATCGAAACTGATGTTAATAATTGTCGCCAACTAAAATCTGCATTAGCCGATTTGGATGCTTATGCCGAAACAGTCAAGAACTTTGGTAGTTATTACACCATTGCGATCGAGCCTACTTAATTAGTTACACTAATAGTAAAATCGGCTACCAAATTTCAGAACAATTAAATCAACGTTCATCTCCTCCGCAACTGGATGGAGATCGTCAGCACAGAAAATTTTAAAATAACCAAACTTGATATCGGCTTTTAATTCAGAGTAATTGGGGTTTAAATCCCTCTACCTCATCCTCTCATCTCTACCCCCTAATTTAATTATGCTGGTCGCCATGATTCCATTCTCACTGTCACAACCTGGGCAGATTGCCCAGACGGCATTACCAGATTTTACACAGCCGCAATATCTGAATCAAATTGCCAGTCAATTTCCGATCGCGATCGCTATTTTTGTCATCTTAGCGATCGGCTTGGGCGCAGGCATGGCTCTATTCAATTTCTCTCTGCGGAATTATCCCCAATCGAGTAATGTCGTCATCGGTGATTGGGTGATGCGTTCAAATCAATTGTTGCGAGTATTGCAGCAAATATTACTAGTGGCGACAATGTTGCTGGTTGGTTTTGGATTTTGTTCGACACTAGCCAATCGTCAGAATACTTGGGAACAAGCACGGATCGCCCAAACAACTCCAGAAATTGCTGCTGGTGAATTAGTCCAGCAATCTTCACCCCAGGTGAGCTATACCAGTCAAGAACCTTACGTTTATACGACTCAGCTCAATGGCAAACTGGTAAAAGTTCAAGATAAAAAAGATGTCACCCGCCAGTCAGCAGTCAGCGGCTCAAATCTACAAGTAACGATCGCGCCAACTCCAACTAAGTCTGTTAGTAATAATAACTACCTGATTGATTTTAGGGGTGATTATCAAGTTACCAATCCGATCGGCACAACGGACAGATTTGTATTTCAAATCAATCCACCGACTGGCTATTCACTCCTCCAAAACTTTGGAGTCGAACAAGATGGTAAAAGATTGGCAACGACTAGTCCAGGTGAATATCGCTTTCCACTCCAAATTGCCCCTGGCAACATCAGTAAGCTCCGGGTTAGCTATCGCGCCCAAGGCTCTCCCCAGTGGGTTTATAGTGCCAAGGACGGCTCGCTAGCCAACTTTCGGATGTCGATCGTCACGAAGGTGCCCAGACTTGATTTTGTCAGTGGCATCGTACCAACAAAAGTAGACAGTAGCGGAGATCGCAAAATCTTTACTTGGGCATTCAATCAAAATGCTTCGGTTCAGAAACCATTTGGGGTAGCGGTTTCAGCACCTGTTGCCGCCCAGACTGGGACATTACCGCTATTATTACTGCTAGCTCCTGGCATTTTTCTGTGGTGGGTGCTGCTGTTGTGCTTCTCGATTCCAATGCGACTACCGAATATTCCGATCGCCGGATTTGTATTTTTCGCGGGCATGTTTGCCCTCACCTATTTCAGTCGGTTCACCAATCCCCTATCCGTCTGGAGTGGAATTTCGGTTGGATTGCTGCTACTAGTTTGGGGTTTAGGGCGCAGCAATTGGCGCGTTTCGCTAGCTGCGGTCATTTGTACGATTGTTGGGGCAATTATTCCTGTTTATGGCTTCTTGCTCGGTTCGCGGGGCGTAACGCTCAGTATTGCTGGATTGCTATCAGTGATCTGGTTGGCTGCGCGTAATTGGTATGGCTGGTATCAGTTGGAACCCAGTTCCAAGACTGTAACTGATGCTGAGGCAGAGATGCTACGCGATCGAGTATTTACCCGTCACGATCTGCTAGAGGAGTCAGCCACTTATAACCAACTCAATCCAGCCGAACCTAGTGCGGAAGAAATTGCCCAACGACTTCGGGAAAAAGGTGTAACTAACGAATAGGTTTAGAAGACCCCACACTCATCGAAGAGGATCGAGTGTGGGTGACATTTTTGCAGGGATTAACGACGAGACATCAAAATCCGAATCACATACCAAAATAGTAAAGCCACAGAAGCAAATAGCTCTAAAGAAGCTGCCACATATTGGTCTTTGGTATAGTGGTGCATAATCTTCGATGTATCATAGAGAATTGCCGCCATCGCAAATCCGACCATCGCCACTGAGAAAAATAAGCCGAGCTTAAATCCAAAGACCACACCACCAATAATCAATCCCAGTGCGACACAGCCACCAATTTTGAGTGCGCTACCGAGAAAGGTAAAATCTTTCTTCGTCGTAAAGGCAACTGTGGTTAAACCACCAAACATAAATAGTGTGAGTACACCTGCGGTTGGAACGATCGTCGGATCGTAGAGTGTATTCGCAATATAGATCAACGGTGAAAAGAGCAGTGCTTCCCCCGCTACATATAAAGCCAATCCGCCATATTGCAGCTCGATCGAATCTGCTTTACCTGCCAAGTCCCGCGATAACCAGCCGAGGATCGAAAACCCGCCGAGTACTACCAACCAGGTAAAACCGCCAGTCAAAGCTTGTGCTAAAACTGCGGCAATCCCTGACTGAATCAGGAATGTCTCTAACACAATAAACGCACCAACAGCACCAGCTAGGTGCAGATAGGTCTTCTTGATAAACTCAGCCCGTTCCTGAGGCCGATCCTTTGCGACAACATCCATGTATTCAACCTCTAAAACTATTGATTTTGTTCGTTCAACACACTTGTGAACGACTGTCTTGTAAATTCAGCTCCATCGCTCCCAAATCCGGAAAGTTGTAAAATATCGGACAGTTCCATAGTTAGATTCTAGCTAGTTTTGAGTAGATCGGCGATGTCCCACATCACACTGACAATCGTCTCGCTGCTTACGGTTTATTCCTCGATCAAGCAGCGACAACTCCAGAAATTCATCATTAGGTATCCTCACAAAAAATATGACTCATTTCGGTTTGTTATGCCCTGCGGAAACTGGTCACTTAAATACGATGCTACCGTTGGGGCAAGAACTGCAACAGCGAGGGCATCAAGTCACATTTTTTGGGATAGTTGATGCCAAATTAAAAGTATTAGCGGCTGGATTAGAATTTCGATCGATCGGGGAAACAGAATTCCCGGCTGGTTCGAGCGATCAATTGTTTGCTGAACTTGGTAAACTAAGTGGCTTAGCAGCATTACGGTATACACTTAATTGGATCGAAAAATCTGCTGTGGTATTTTTTAAGGATGGGCCAACTGTCTTAAAAGATGCTCAAATTGAAGCATTATTAGTAGACCAAATTTCACCTGAAGGTGGCACTGTTGCGGAACTTTTAGATATTCCGTTTGTGACTATTTGCAGTGCTTTACCATTCAATCAAGAGCCAGGAATTCCACCGCTATTTACGGCTTGGAAATATAGCCCCGTTTGGTGGGCGATGCTGCGCAATCAGATTGTATATCAGTTAGTTAATCCGTTTGCAAAATCGATGCAAATGTTGCGATCTAGTTATCGAAAATCTTGGCATCTACCACCAGAAATTAGTTCTGATTCTCAATTAGCAATCTTGACTCAACAACCAGCAGAGTTTGAATATCCTAGAGAAACTTTACCAACATATTTTCATTTTACTGGCCCATATCATAACCAAACAAGTCGCAAACAAGTCGATTTTCCGTGGACAGAATTGAATGGTAAACCACTGATCTATGCTTCGATGGGCACCTTACAAAACCAATTGACTGATGTCTTTCAAGCGATCGCCACTGCTTGTGTGGGATTGGATGCTCAGTTGGTAATTTCCCTAGGTGGAGCTAGTCTAGAAACGTTACCAGCATTGCCAGGAAATCCGATTGTGGTGAGCTACGCGCCTCAATTAGCACTACTAGAGCGTGCGGCTGTCGCAATTACCCATGCGGGGATGAATACAGCCCTAGAATGCCTCACCTATGGCGTACCGATGGTTGCGATTCCGATCACCAACGATCAACCAGGAGTCGCTTCCCGCATTGCCTGGACTGGTGCGGGAGAAATTATTCCATTAGGTAAATTAACTGCGGCGAGACTACAAACAGCCCTAAAATTAGTATTAAGCGAGGAAAGTTATCGCCAAAATGCGATTAGACTCCAGAGATCGATCTCCGAAGCTGGCGGTGTTAGTCGGGCGGCTGATATCATAGAATTGGCGATCTCTACTAGAAAAGCAGTCAATCGAGGATGAACAAACAAACGATCGAGTTGAGTCAATATACTGCTGCCTATACGAGTATCGGTGAAGGTATTCCCGTAATTTTGTTACATGGTTTTTTTGGTGATAGCCAGACATTAGAACCGATCGCGACGGGATTATCAGCTCATTATTGTTGTATTAGCTTAGAATTATTAGGATTTGGCGATTCTTCCAAACCAAATATTAGGTATTTAATTGGCGATCATGTTGAGTTTCTCAAAGAATTTTTAACTGCCAAGAAAATATCCAAATTTTATTTAATTGGTTATTCTTATGGCTCTTGGGTAGCGGCTGCTTATGCCATTTCTAGAGACAATCTGGCAATTTCAATCCCCAACTTAGCTGGAATGGTACTATTGGCTCCAGCGGGAATTAGAGACGATAGTTTTGTCGGTCGATACGATTGGCTCAAACCATTATTATGGCAGACACCACTAGTAGATTTGACTTTGAATTTGATCGCCCCATTTGCCAAATTAATGAAGCAAGAGAAATCCTTTAATACTATTCGGATTGCCCGACAAGCCCTCGTTACCCAGCCAGCCGCTAGATCGTTTTTAATCGATCGACTCAATCCAGAGGATGCTGTCGATACAGTCGAAAAAGATATCGATCGCATCACTACTTCAACTTTAGTAATCGCGGGTGAAATCGATGGAACTATCCCACTGTGGCATTCACAAACCTATGCGAAAAAGATTCCCCAAGCTAGTTTGGAAGTTATTCCTGGAGCCGATCACGATTTAGTTCAGACTCACAGTCAAGCCGTTACTCGATCGATTATTAATTATTGGAATCGATCGATCTAAAATACAGCAAAATTGTAGCAAGAATTTCCGTTAATTAATCAACTACCAATATTGGATCCAGCTTAGACTAGTATTTCAATACAGCATTACAATTATTGAGGAATCATGATCGTTCCTAAAAATAATAATCTCTGTAATGCTACGGATGTCAATTTCTCGACATCTGGATAGAAGCTATATATGCTCTATCGATAGTGCCATGAAGATCGCGATCGATTCCCAAAATTGATCATCTCAGTGATTTCACGGATGTCAATCTCCCAACATCTGAACAGGAGCTAGATAGCGTCTATCTAAAGTTCCGTATTCATCGTGATGCCAAGTCGATACTTGAGTCAGCATAATTAAAATAGGTGGAATAATTATTCACCAAACATCAAGTTGAGCAGACGAGAAACGTAGAGGCTGAATGTTGGTTGGGGATGTTGCTACATAGAGATCGGGCGAAGTTGATTGAATCGGCAGATCCGACAATACTCGCTGGCGCAATGTAGCACAGCCGCCACCACTCTCAAATCTATTGGAAGCAACGGTGAGTGAATGCTAAGATTAGTAGTGATCAAGACTAAAATTAATTAGCACTAAATAATCATGAAGTTAAGTTTTCGCCGGATGATGACAGGTTTATTTTTGCCTGCATTGCTTGTGGTGATGTCATTAGTCATGGTAAGTATTTATCCACAATCAGCACTAGCAGATGATTTTACAAAGGCAACTTTAGTCAATGCTGATTTTGCTGGCAAAGATTTGACTAGTTACGAGTTTACTCAAGCTAGTGTTCGTAATGGCAAATTTGCGAATGCTAATCTTACTGGGGTGAGCTTGATTGGTGGAAATTTTGACTCAGCAGATATGACTGGGGTAAATCTGACAAATTCTTTATTAGATACAGCAAGGCTAACACGTGCCAATCTAACTAATGCCATTTTAGTCGGTGCATTTGCTTCTGTTACTAATTTTGATGGCGCAATTATTGACGGTGCAGATTTTACTGATGTACTGCTCAGAAAAGATATTCAAATGAAGTTATGCAAAGTTGCCAAAGGTACTAATCCAACGACAGGTAGAGATACTAGAGATTCACTTGAATGTACCTAGATTAGTTGATAGTGGAATATCTGCCAACTTCTGCTTGTTGTCAATAACTATCGATCACATCTCATCGACTTAATTAGATGATTTATTGATCATCCTGTAAATAACTCACAGGCAATATATACCGATGTAGACTGAACTGATTCAAACAACTTTGCCCAGCCCCAATCATCGATCTGTTCTACACATCCCTGATACTGTTGACGTAGCTGCGCTGCTTTTTCAGAAGAATCGTCCGGATCGATGGGGATTAAAGCTGTCAACATCTCGATCGCGACTTGGCTCAATATTTCAGCGATCGCATTAGCTTCGATCAAGTCTCCACCTTTGACTAATTTACTCTTCTTTGCCACTACCTGACAAGCCTCTCTGATCGCTTGAGCAGCCGCTTGTTTTTCCATCACGTTGTTACTAGCCAATTTGGGAAAATAACGCTCGATCGAGTCCCATTCTGGTCGGAGATTGCGAATTAATAGTTCAACAGTCTGTAAATATATACCTAAATCGATAATCAGATCGGTGGCTTTTGCCTGTCTCGATAAAAACATGCCTCCGGCTAATACTAATTGTGGACAAGTATAGTTAAATGCATCGCCTGATTCTCCCCATTTTTGAAATAAATCTGCGGTACTTAATTGCTGATAATTAGGATTTACTTGTAATGATAAACTAACTGGAAAATAGCTGGCAACTAGATCGATATCTAACGGTTCAGTCAGAATTTTGGTGCGATTTAAGTTGTACTGAGTAGAAAGATTTACCTTTTGAGTAGCAAGTCGATCAAGAATTTTTTCACCATACGTATCAAGTTCAATCCCAATACTTAGATCGGTTAATGGTTTATCTTTGAGTGTGACTCGTTGATACAACTCGCCGAACTGATTTCCGCCCTGAGTCAGCGTAATTAACGGAATAGAATAATTGTGTTTGTCATCATCAGGCAGCGGAAATTCATCACCCCACATCGTAAATAATAGCGGTGGACTCCAATACTCATTTTGCAATTCTCTGGCGATCGATTTAATTGCCATCGGGCACCACGCGCTTTCACCCAAATGACTACCTACGGCTTCAATTTCTACGTCCCAACAATAAGCCAGTAGCTCATCTGCCATTCCAAACGGATATGGCAATCCAGCCATTTGACCAATTTGAGTATTGACATCTATATATAAATCTCGTTTGGGCAAAGCTTTTTTCAGCCCCCGATCCTGAGTGGCAATTCGATCGAGTAATTCTTTGCGTGCCTGAGATTTGAAAAACCATAGGGGATATAATGAACCAATCGCAGTCGTGACAATTTGGACATATCGATCGGTATCAAGATAGATAATTCGCTGAATCAATGACTCCCGATCTGCGCCTGTCATTGTTACTTTTGGTGCTTGAATTCCCACCCACAGATCTTTGATTTCTGCTAGACTTTTTCGGCTACTAAAATTCTCCCAACCACCATTGAGGGCGACTAATTGGATTGCATAATCGCCCCACTGCTCAAGATAGCGATCGTATTTACTGTCCTTCTTGCCCCGTCTAGCTTCAGGCTCGATCGTTTTATGTCGATCGATCGCCATATCCAAAAGTTTATTCAACCGCTGTAATAGATTATTTGGTGCATCCAGCCCATAGAAACTCCGGCACTGATAGATAGAATTGAGTGGACTTTCCCCCTTCTCTACCGATTTCCCACAAAACCAGATCTCCCAGGCTTTCTTGCTAATTCCGACTACTGGCTCACGCTCTATTTCACCTGTCAGTTTGGGAAACAAGCTATTCAGTTGTAGATCTGATACCAATTGTTTGACAGGATAGCGATGTTCTTTTCCCCCAATCTCTCTCAATTGTGCCAATACAACCATCCATCGCAGGTGATCTGCCAATAATTTTGGCACTTGCATTGACTGGCTTTGTTTGCTGGTTGTAGTCATGAGGAAGTTAGGAGGTGGGAGTAATGGCGGAGCTGTTTGGGTACCCACAGATTATGGCAGCACCAATATATTTGCATTGGTGCAATATGTGAGCAATTCCAATGTTATGAATATTTTTTATGGATTCCTACTTACGTGTTTTTGTGTACGGTACCTTGAAACCTGGAGCGGCTAACTTCGATTGCTATTGTGGCAATAAAGTCGTTGCTAGCCATCGTGCTTATATTTATGGGGATTTATATCACTTGCCTTCATTAGGCTATCCAGGCGCAATTAACGGCACTAGACAAGTACACGGGTTTGTCCTCTCATTTCAAGACACAGCAGTATTGCAGGAACTAGACGAACTTGAAGACTACGATCCACAACGACAGCCAGCAGAGAATGATTATAACCGCGAATTAGTCACAACTCATCCAATACTTCTCGGTTAAGCCAAAAGCAGGTAGATTAGGGGTGAATCTTGAATAGGCGAGGGTCAGACTATTGGGTAATGTTCTGAATCTGTGGAAAGAAGTATCATAGAAGCAAGATATAGCAGAGAGAAAGAAAAATGGTATTAGAACCTGTTCTGTGCCCAGCTTGTCAAAGTAGCGATGTCGTCAGACACGGATACTCAGGAGAAG
>JANYIT010000228.1 GCA_025358725.1 Chamaesiphon sp. GL140_3_metabinner_129_sub | reverse complement strand
TTGATTGTTGCATTCACCATTTTGTATGAGTGCAACCCTCGATCCCACATTAACAACATTCCCGAATTAACTGAACGAAGTAGCTTCTGGATGCGGACACGCTCTCCAATCCGATATGGACAAATCAACGCATCCACAATGTCCGTCAAGCCTTGGGAACGATGAAGCGATCGGATTTTGACCTGACAGAAGTAATCGTCGCTTTATCGGAGCAAAATCAGCCTTTTTAGATCCATGTAGATCTCCAATTTTTGCAATTATCGCTTCAATCAAGCTATCAACTTTATAGATACAGCTAAAGACTACTACTCAAGATCTGAATCCGGTACATTTTGAGAATGATCGCTGCAGATCGCTGGGGGCATCACCGAGCGAAAGTGACTTGCTGACAGGACAGCCAAATCCGACACCTTCGATTGATCCATTTGGTTTAAAACGGACTTCAATCGGTAGCGAACCTCGATCGAAAATTACTATATAAATATTACCTTCTTTCCGTACTCTCTGATAAGCTCCCATCCATTGCTTTAGACTCACAGGTGAAATTTGATACTGACTATTACTACTTAAGGATTCGTCAGATCGAAAGATGCGATCAATGACAACTTCGGGAGCTGGTTGAGCCTGGACATTCAGTTCCAGCGATTGGGACAGCAAGACTGAGTACAACACTATTGCGGCTCGATTGATTGATTGTGGCTTCGGGATGGCGCGGATGCTCTGGATCAGAATCTTTATCTTCATGACTGGTATTATCCTCACAGGAGATCGTCGATCACTCAATTGATAACTAGTAATTTGGGTTACTATACTAGCTTAAGATTGAAACTACGTCATTATCTAAATTATAAAGTTGTGGTTAAAATTGGCATCCTCGGACTGGGTACCGTCGGCACGGGTACAGTTCAAATTTTACAAGATCCGGTGGGGCGACATCACCTCCTTCAGTTCGTTGAAATCCAGCGAGTGGGCGTAAGATCGATCGAGAAGCCTCGGACTGTCGATCTCCCATCAGAATTGGTGACGACAGATCTCGACTCGATCGTCACTGACCCCGAAATTGATATTATTGTTGAGCTAATTGGTGGGATCGAACCAGCTCGTAGTTTGATTCTCAAAGCGATCGAACATGGCAAACATGTCGTCACCGCCAATAAAGCTGTCATCGCCAGATTTGGCGATGAAATCTTTACCGCAGCCAATCAAGCAGGTGTCTATGTGATGCTAGAAGCGGCTGTCGGTGGCGGGATTCCGGTAATTCAACCCTTAAAACAATCCCTTGGTGCCAACCGGATTGGGCGTGTCACGGGAATTATCAATGGTACGACTAACTATATCCTCAGCCGGATGACCTCCGAAGGTGGCGAATTTTCAGATATCCTCGCCGATGCTCAAAAACTCGGCTATGCGGAGGCAGATCCGACCGCAGATGTTGATGGTTTGGATGCGGGGGATAAAATCGCAATTTTGGCATCGTTGGCGTTTGGCGGCAGAATCAAGCGGGATGATGTGTATTGTGAGGGGATTAGGAAAATTAGTGCGACGGATATTGCCTACGCTGATAAGCTCAATTTTGTGATTAAGTTACTGGCGATCGCCGAACGGGTAGAAAGTGGTGCAGTGTCTGTGCGGGTACATCCAACCTTTGTACCCAAAGATCGCCCATTAGCTAACGTCAATGGCGTATATAACGCGATTTTAGTTGAAGGCGAACCGTTGGGACAAGTAATGTTATTCGGCCCTGGTGCGGGTGCAGGTGCGACGGCTTCGGCGGTAGTTTCGGATATTCTAGCGATCATCGGTGTGATGCAGAGTAATCCCAGTCGCGAAGATGCCGTCACATCGCCCAATACGGCACTTCATCCTCTTCTCAGTTGCGCTCACGATCATTATAGTGAAATCGCTCCTTTATCGAGCCTCCGCAGCAGTTTCTACGTCAGATTTCTGTGTATGGATGTACCTGGTGTAATTGGTAAATTGGGAACTTGTTTTGGGGCGCATCACGTGAGTATTGAATCGATCGTCCAAACTGGTTTCCAAGCAGATCGCGCCGAAATTGTGGTTGTAACTCACGATGTCTCTGAGGGCGATTTTGACTCAGCTTTAGCCGAGATTAGAAATTTAGATTCGATCGCCAGTATTCCCAGTATCATTCGCGTGATTTAGGCTTTAGGTTTTAGGTTCTCCCACACTCCCCACACACTCCCTCATGGATTGGCAATTACTAGGTTTGACTTTTATGACGGTATTTATCGCTGAAATTGGTGACAAAAGCCAGTTAGCAGCGATCGCTTTAGGTGGCAGTAGTCAACATCCACGGGCGGTATTTTTTGGCTCAGTCGCGGCTTTATTACTAGCTAGTTCGATCGGTGTACTGGCAGGTGGTGAAATTGGTGTATTTCTACCGACGAAGGTACTCAAAGGTTTTGCAGCTCTGGGATTTGCACTGATGGCAGTACGATTATTATGGGTGGAGGAATAAAGAATTCGTCAGCGAACAGGTAAAAGTAGGGGTAATTCATGAATTACCCCTACTTTTACCTGTTCAGACTTTTACCTGTTCAGAATGATTGGAGAATTTATCTAGCGTACAGACACTGAAGTTGATTCATTGTCAAAAGCTTGAGCGGCAAGTGTCAATTTTTTGATAATACATCTCCTGGATAATTTCTAGATAAATCGGCAAACCTTATAATTACCAGAACATTCAACCAATTTTGATAATTAGTTAGGGCTTGCTGAAGATCTCAGCAAGGCATTCACTGCAGGGGTTTTGAGCCTTTTTTTGCGAATCAAGTGCAAGGTTTTGATGCTTAAAGGCTCAAAACCCTTGTACTCGATCGCTTGAATCCCTCGATCGAGCGAA
>JANYIT010000222.1 GCA_025358725.1 Chamaesiphon sp. GL140_3_metabinner_129_sub | reverse complement strand
CAAGGTGAAGGTGATAATCATAATGCGGCTGTTTTTGCCTGGTGCTATGCGCGGATGGGCGAATTTATCCCCGATTTAGTCGCTCAGGGTTGTAATCCTCGGATCATGTTGGATTATTCGGGAAATCTGTTGTGGGGTTTGCAGCAGATGGGGCGAAATGACGTACTAGACCACTTGAAACGGATTACCTGCGATCGACAGTATCAACCGTATGTCGAGTGGCTGGGGACGATGTGGAGTCATGCGGTGGTACCTTCAACGCCTACTCCGGATATCAAATTACAGATCCAAGCATGGCAACATCACTTTGCGTCAATCTTCGGGATGGATGCACTGCAACGAGTCAAGGGTTTCTCGCCGCCAGAGATGCATCTCCCCAATCATCCCGATGTTTTGTATGCATATATTAAAGCCTTGAAGGAGTGCGGTTATCGTTGGTTGATGGTGCAGGAACATTCTGTGGAACAGCTCGATGGTGGGAGCTTAACTCAAGACAATAAATATCTACCAAATCGCCTAGTTGCCCGAAATTCTCACGGGGAAACAATTAGTATCACGGCATTAATTAAAACCCAAGGTTCGGACACGAAATTAGTCGCCCAGATGCAGCCTTATTATGAAGCAAAAAGTCGAGGCAAACAGCAACTGGGCGGGAAATCAATTCCTTGTTTAGTTACCCAGATTGCCGACGGCGAAAATGGCGGCGTGATGATGAATGAATTTCCCCGCGACTTTCCCAGACCTTGGCAAGAAATCAAGGGTCAAAATAATGGTGTGGTAGGCTGCAATGGGACGGAATATTTAGAATTATTAGCAACAGTGGGAATTACTGAAGCTGATTATCCAATCTGTCAGGGAGTTCAACAACATAAGATTTGGCAATTAGTCAATCCCGAACAGGCTACCACAGCAGCAGTAGAAAATGCGATCGAGTCGTTAAAACAAACAGATCACCAATTCCACATGGATGGTGCTTCCTGGACGGACAATCTGAGCTGGGTGCAGGGATATGATAATGTCCTAACCCCGATGTATCAACTCAGCGCACTATTTCACCAGAAGTTTGATGCACTAGTAGTAGCCGATTCTACTGTTACACAGCGATCGGATTATCAAGCAGCATTGTTATACAATCTGTTGGTGCAAACTAGTTGTTTTCGCTATTGGGGACAAGGCACTTGGACTGAGTACGCCCAAGAATTATATCGACGGGGATTGGAATTGGTGAATAGCTAGTTATAAGATCGGATCGTGAACGGTAACTAGTTTGGTACCATCGGGAAATGTGGCTTCCACTTGAACGTCATGAATCATCGAGGGAATACCTTCCATGACATCTGCCTGAGTCAGGAGAGTTTTCCCATAATTCATCAATTCAGCTACCGTTTGTCCATCCCTCGCACCTTCAAGAATTGCCGCAGATATGTAAGCAATAGCTTCAGGATAATTAAGTTTTAATCCTCTGGCTTTCCGGCGTTCGGCAACTAGTGCGGCGGTGAAAATTAGGAGTTTATCTTTTTCTTGTGGTGATAACTGCATGTTAGTTGAAAGTTAAAAGTTGAAAGTTGAAAGTTATAGTATTTGCCACCCTGTCTATTTTAGGCTTCCAAATGGCTTGCCGATTTTGAATTTATTCATTCAACACGTTATTGCCATACCCGTAAATGGATGGGTGGACTGTTGAGAAATGAATAACGAAGTAAATGCCAAACAGCGGTAAACCACTGACGGACTTCGGTGGTGGAGTCACCACGATAACGACATAATAATCCTTCAGTTAGACGGGTTACGCCTATTTTACTAGGTTCGCCATCAAAGATCGATCGAGCCTCAATTACCAGATCTTTACTCACTGCTGCACCAATCCAGGCTAAACTACCGACGATCGACTGTCCGGCTAAACGATGCGGACTATCGACCATTTTATCCCCAACTAATAGCTGTCGATCGATCCAAATTGGTTTTCCTTCGCGATATACTTCTGTTGCTGATTTCCATTCCCCCTGGGTAAATCGCTCACCTCGCGCCGTTCTGCCAAACCGATTAATTTCCCATCCCAGCCAGCTCCCTGTCGCGGCTAAATTGACCCGTAAGTGTTGATGAAAGATTGCTTGGTTAAAGACGATCGTTTCTTGAGGTAGCCACTCTAGACAGGCATTTTCACCAACATTCTGGACAATAAATTGAGCTGCGGGAGGGCCATTACTGCCATAAATTTTACCCGCCGCAGCCGTGGTAATCACTGCGCGAGATTCGGGCTGGAGATCGATATCGATTTGGAGCCTATCGCCACCAACGATCCCACCAGCAGTATGCAAAATCGTATTGTGACAAATCGCCTCACTTTCAGGATAAAACGATCTCTGTACCTTTAATGGTGCTGTACCCTGATGCTGAATTGCTTGAGTTTTGGCGCGGTTGTAGCGATAGGTTAATTGCAAATGTCCTTGCCAACCGGGGAAAGAATTAAGATTGCTCTGGATCATCGATTTCCACATCTATCATCGGGGCATTTTCAAGTAAGAATAATCGCGCAAGTTTGTCATATACACCTGCGCCAATATACTGAGGATATGTATGCGATCGACTATAGATCCAAATCAATTCTTCACCATCAAAAATGCGAATGTCTTGGAATAAACTCTTACACTTGGACTTGAGCGAATTCCCGGCTGCCAAAGCATCCGTCCATCGATCGAACTGACAATCGTAATCTTTTGTAAATACTCTGAACATGAAATTGGCGATCGGTGATTAGTTATAAGTTATGCTAAGTTGTCGTTGGAGCCTGAAGCGGTTCAAAACAGGTCGATTGCGGATGACATGGCAATTCTAGTATGCTGGAAGCATCATCGATTGGTTTAATTAATCCCTTACAATTATGTCTCTATTTCGTCCACTGATTTCCCTCTTGCTAGTCTTTATTTCCGTCTTCATCGTGAGCTGTAGTGATGGCTCCGAAGCAAAGGCTCCAACTTATAGTGCGGCACAACTGGTACAAATTCAAACTTCAACTAAGAATGTTACCGCATTAACCGATCGACTACCCGAACTCGCGGCAATGATTCAAAAGCGTGATTGGAATAATGTCAAATCTTTCATCCACGGACCTTTGGGCGACATCCGCATTCTGATGTCTGGTTTATCCAGAGAGTTACTACCCGGAAGCAAAGAGCAAGCTTTGGCGATTAGCAAAGAAATCTTTGTTCACTTCAATAAAATCGATGAAGCCGCTGGCAATAATGACTACCCAGGCGCGATTCGTAACTACGGCGAAGCAATGAAAGATATCGCAACTTTCTCGAACCTGATTCCTAAAGCGTAATCGAATTTACGCTCAAGAAAAATCATCTATTCCTCAAAATTCAGGGTAGGGGCAATTCATGAATTGCCCCTACCCTGAATTTCGAGGGTGGCTAAAATCTATTCTACATAGATAATTTAATTAACTTTCAACACATCGGCTCACTTCTGCTACGTATCACCAAAGGCGAGGCGATGCCAACAGTGCAAGACGCTCAGTGCAAACTTTCAACTTTCAACTTTTAACTAATCAAAATGTCTACCAGCATTAGTATTATCGGCTGCGGCATTATTGGCGCGACAATTGCTTACGAACTCAGTTGCTCGAATGAATGTAAAATCGATGTTTACGATAGCCAACAACCAGCCCAAGCCGCAACGGGAGCAGCTCTAGGCGTATTAATGGGGATTATCAGTCAGAAGGTAAAAGGACGCGCTTGGAACTTCCGCAAGGAGAGTATTAGCCGTTATCAAAGTCTGATTCCCGAACTAGAAAAAATTACCAAATCGAAGATTCCGCACAACTCTCAGGGCATCGTTAAACTACTATCCTCTGAAGACGATCTGAGTAAATGGGAACAATTAGTCACTACTCGCACAGAACAAGAGTGGCAATTAGAATTATGGAATCCGCGCAAAATAACGACTCAACTTCCCCAGATTAATCGCCAATTTACCGGAACCGCCGTCTACTCACCCCAAGATTTACAAGTAGATCCAGTTGCCCTGACAAATGCTTTAGTAGCTGCGGCAAAGAAAAATGGCGTAAACTTTCATTTCGATCGATCGATCGAGTCTATTACCGCAGAAAACCCCCAGAGCTGTGATATTTACACACCTAATCTACCCACCGTAACTAGTGACTGGGTAATCGTTACGGCTGGCTTGGGTTCAACTAGTTTACTAGCTCCACATGCCCCAATCGAAATTCAACCTGTATTAGGACAAGCTTTCCAAATCCGTTTACCTCAACCATTGGGTAATCCAGATTTTCAACCCGTAATTGTCAGTGATGATGTCAATATCGTCCCCTGTGGCGCAAACGACTATTGGGTGGGCGCAACAGTCGAATTTGCTGTCGATGGTGTCATGACAGCGCAACCAGCATGTTTAGCAAAAATCAAACAAATCGCCATTGATATTTGTCCCGATTTAGCTAAAGGTGAAATTGTCCGTACCTGGCAAGGATTGCGCCCCCGTCCCAATCATCGCCCAGCACCTGTAATCGATCGAGTTGGCAATAATAAACGGGTACTAGTCGCCACCGGACACTACCGAAATGGAATTTTACTCGCCCCTGCCACCGCGAGAATTATTGGCGATATGTTGGTGGTTAGCTAATTGGTTTTGCCACCTGGGGAATTTTGCCCGCCAATCCAGTCATCAACCTTAGAGCCAGGTATTTAAAAACCGGAACTCGATCGAGTAAAAATAGTCCAATCCGTCGGATAATGACGATCGGCAAGATCCGCGTAGAAAAGACTCGATCGAGAAAATCGGTAAAAGCTAAAATCACCCAATTCTCTGGCTTCCGCCAATTCGCATACCTGTTCAGCACCGAATTACTGCCAATATCTTCCCCTGCTTGATGAGCGGTGACTAAAACTTCGGCTAAGGCGACAGCATCCCGAATGCCTAAATTCATGCCTTGCCCTGCGACAGGATGGCAACAATGCGCTGCATCGCCAATCAATGCCAATCGTGGGGCGATATATTGGTTACTTTGCATCAATTTAACTGGAAATAACCACCGTTGACTATCCAGTTCCAATTTACCTAACAGCCCACCCGTGCAGCGTTCCAATTCTTTGAGAAACTCATTTGCAGGTAGATTGCGTAATTCCTCAGCCTGCTCGTGTGGCACTGTCCAGACTACCTGACAGTTACCATCAGCTAATGGTAACACCCCGATCGGTCCAGCATACCAAAATCTCTCATAGGCAACATTTTGATGTGGCTTTTCGGGTTTAATAGTTGCGGTAATACAGGATTGCCAATAATTCCAACCACTGGTTTCAATCCCTGCTTGACTACGGAGGGAAGATTTTGCACCGTCGGCGGCGATGACTAGACTGGCGCGAATTTTAGTCGGTGTGGCGGTATCTGGTGTGTAAATTGTGATTTCGGCACCAGTATCGGTATAGTCTACCTCCACCACTTGCGCAGGACACATGACAGTAATATTTTCAGCCGTTGCTAACTTGGCTTGCAGTGCCGTCAATAGTACCTCATGACTGGCGGCATAACCCAATGTTTCCGTGCCCAAATCCTGGGGATACATTTTCACCACCCCTGGATAATCTGCGTCAGAGATTTGAATTTGGCTAAATTGAGTAACTTGCGGTAAAACTTGATTCCAGATGCCTAAGCCTTCAAATATTTGGCCTGAGAGCATCGACAGCACATAGGCTCGACTCTTGGTAATCGAGATTGACTGAGATTGAGATTCGATCGAGACTACCCGCAATCCTGAATGTTGCAACGCGACGGCAAGTGTATTTCCAATTATCCCCCCACCCACGATCGCCAGATCGTAGTTCAACTGTGAATGCAGTCTCTCTGTTTGCACAGCGTCTGCCTGAACGGAAAGAGAATCGAGACGTGGCATAGGAATTAATTAAATTATGAGAATAAATGTATTTTGTATTAACTTTTATTATGACGCTTTTTTCTCAGTAGATCGAGACAGATTTGCTAAAAACAAAGTGTCCCTATCAAATTGACAGGAACACTTACTTTGAGTCCGAATTTAATTAATTTGTGCAAAATTCGGCTGAAAGATTCAGAGCGGTATCTTACTTAGGCAAGCCAGTTGGTACGGTAGGTAAACTTGGTTTAATACTGGGAATACCAGTAGGAGTAGATGTGGTGCCACTGGGTAAATCAGTACTGGAAGCAGGAACTTTGATACTGCTAGGTGACATAGATCCATCTGTTGCTGGATATGTCGGTTTAGCTTTGGAGCTAGGAGAAGAACTGGGCTTGGCTTCGCCAGATGGCATACTCGATCCTGGCTGAGTAGTCGTCGTAGCATCGGTAGCTGCTGGTTTCTTCTTGATATTACTAGTTGTTACTGGCTTTTTCACTGCCTGAACTTTAGTCGTTTTTTTCTTGGTTTTGGGGGTCTCAATTGCTACGGTAGATACATGCGAAGGCGTATGATGTGCCGTGGCAGCAGATGCAACTAGGCTAATTAAGCTTAAAGGAGATAAGACTACTGCGGTTAAAGCGATCTTTTGGATTAGTTTATTCATGAAAAATTGTTAATTTGTAGATGTTTTAGCGAACAAATGTGTCAGGTTAAAACCGACGCAACCACATCTTAACACCAAAATATTGTAGTTTGTCGATACATACAATACAAATGCAAAAAATTTCGATCAATCTTATTATTTCTGGAATGCAAATACTGTTCCAAATCTACGGCAACGATCAACAAATCGAGCGGCTAAATCTGGTCTAGCTCCAAAATGTAAATGAGTGTATGCAGCCTGTACCTGATACCGACACCAACCTTCAGGTGCAAAGGTTAAATTCGATTCATAACCTTCAAGATTATATAAAGGCTGTGTTGGTAAGTCAGTAATAGTAGAACGATGGAATTCATGCCCCCACAATTGATCACCTGAATCTAGCAATAAACTATCTTGCAAAGCGGTGAGTTGACGATAACCGAGAGTTAATTTTTTACCCATCACTGCTGTAGTTGGAAAAATTCCCACCATTGGCTCGGATCGATCGTTGAAATCCACAATTTGATCGCACAAATACATCAATCCGCCACACTCAGCATAAGTCGGCATTCCAGCGGTAATCGCTGCTTTGACAGCTTGTCTGGCTGGCTGATTAGCCGCGAGTGTCTCGGCAAAGACTTCGGGAAATCCACCTCCAAAATATAATCCTTGGATATTTGGAGGTAATTGCGGATCTACCAATGGACTCCACTCCACTAATTCGGCACCTGCCTCTCGCAGTAAGTCTAAATTGTCTGCATAGTAGAAGTTAAATGCTGCATCCTTGGCGACGGCTAGTCGAATTTTTGGAATTACCCCACCCCAGCCCTCCCCTTGGAAAGGGGAGGGGGTAAGAGTAGAATCCTCCCCTTTCCAAGGGGAGGGGGCTTTTGCCCCCCCTTTATAAGGGGGGTTTGGGGGGGTAAAAACGGGTTTAGAAATGAGCAATGGTAATAGCCGATTCCAATCAAAACAAGACTCGCCAACATCGGCAAGTCGATCGAGTGTATCATTCAAATCGGTTAATTCCCCCGCTGGAATTAGCCCTAAATGTCGATCGGGAATCTTTAGGTCATCGCGCCGTCTGAGTACGCCAAGGATGGGTAGATGGAGCGGAGAGAGGGCAGCAGTGAGTAGTTCCAGATGCCGATCGCTACCCACTTGATTGAGAATCAAACCAGCAATCTGAACTTGAGGGTCAAAAGTTCGATAACCGTGGGCAATTGCGGCGATCGATCTGGAAGTACTACTGCAATTGAGAATCAACACCACAGGCACATTCAGCAGCTTGGCAACCTGCGCCGTACTACCTGCATCAGTCGTCCCCGACGCGCCATCAAATAGCCCCATCACCCCCTCAACAATGGCGCAATCGGCTGTCTGACTATGGCGATCAAAACATTCCCGAACATATGCATCAGAAGTTAAAATTGGATCCAGATTCCGACAAGCTCTGCCAGTCACATAAGAGTGAAACATCGGATCGATATAATCTGGCCCAACCTTAAAAGATTGTACCGCCTGTTTTCTGCGTTTTAATGCAGCAAGTAAGGCTAATGTGACAGTGGTTTTACCTACACCACTACGTTCTCCAGCGATCGCGATCGACATAATGTAGGTGTTAGGCTTTGGGTTTGAGATAATTTGATATATTGGAGAGTAATCCTGGACGCTTTTTAGCTTGTCCATCTGATTGAATTAGCGCAGTCAGAATAATATTACCTTCCTTCATAGTCAGGGTTAAATCCCTTTATTTGAGATAGATCGTAGTCTGGTTCATCATCACCATAGGCTCTGTTTAATCCTTGTAGAGATAAATCATACCACTCTGCATCTTTTACTATTTCTGATGGAGAATTTAGGGTCACAATTATTTGAGTACCTTCAGGAATATTGATCGGCTCTGAAGATTCAAGCTTACCATTTCTGATAGTTACTAATAGTTTAGTAGGCATAATTTGGTTGTGGAGACTATCTCGTTTGTCTTAATTATACCTGCCAATTAGTCGATCGATCGTCCCTTCGGCAACTCCCTATCTCCACACAATCCCCTCTTGGGAGGGGTGCCCGAAGGGTGGGGTGGGTAAAATCTTCGATCGTACAATTTAGTCCCGAATGCTTTGATATCGATAGAATTGAATGTGTGGATTCTCAGATGATTGAGGAATGGTGGGTGGCAAAGATCCACCCACCCCACCCTAACGGGCACCCCTCCGTGGAGGGGATTTTTTAGAGTCGATCGAGATTTATGTCTCAAAGCGAAAATTCGGGTTGGATTACCTCCGTTTAGATAAAACTATGCCGACAAAGATTGCCATCGCGAGGATAATCTCGGTGGGGCTATCGCCGTGTCGCATCCAGGAAACAGAATTGTAAGGCTCGGTGCTTGGCGGAATTAGTTGTCCTGTTTGAGTGGATTGTGGAACTCGATCGAGGTATTCGTTATTCATAGTTCTTGTCTTAATCTTGATTGAACATAATCAATTTAGATCGATCGAATCAGACAATTAAGCACAGTTTCAGTAGCTTATAAAGTCCCTGGTGAGGTCAGAAACCCGACTTTTTAAAAAAGTCGGGTTTCTTGCAGTAATGGTCGAATTTTGGTGTCGATCGAGCATTATCCTCTGCCGCGCAGGGTATTATATGAGTGACAATATTTGGTGAGTCAATGGGCGAAACACGCGATCAAGGAGTTTTGGCATCGGCTGAGTGTATTCAACAACTCAAGGAAGCCCAAGCGCGTCAGCGCAATGCTGAGGGCAAGGTTTGGACGTTGACGGAATTAGCGATCGAGTCTGGTGTCGATGCCAAGACTGTTTCGCGGTTTTTGAACCAAAAAGGCAAGGTTGATGAGACGACAGCGATCGCGATTTGTCAGGCGTTGGGTGTGAAGTTTGACGCGGCAATCGATCGCCAAGATACCGAGATCGAACCGGACAAAACCGGACAGTTAAGCATGAATCCATTTATCTATGGCGATCCTGTGCCGCCTGAGAAGTTCTATGGGCGACAACAGGCGAAATTAGAAGTGAAGAATCGGATTGGGGCGATCGCGTCTCAGAGTGTCAATATCGTTGGTTTGCGGCGGATTGGAAAGACTTCGCTATTGCGCTATGTTCGGACTAATCCGACGGAATTTATTCAACCCGACAAACAGCCGTTAATTGTCAGTTTGGATTTGCAAAGCAATCCAGTATCTACGCCAGCAGGGATTGTAGAAGGATTGCGGCGGAGGATTATGCAACAGCAGCAGGGGAAGGCACCTTGGAAACAGGATGAGAATGAGGATGATTGGGCGGTACAGGATGGGCTGGAAGCACTGCGCGATCGAGGTGTGCGGTTAATTGTTTTGTTGGATGAGTTTGAGGCGATCACGTCTCGATGGAAGCAATTTCAGGAATGGGGTGAAGATTGGAGGTCGAAAACCTCGACTCAGGGATTATTTTTGCTAGTTGTTGCTAGTAAACATTCAATCAGTGAGCTTTACAAAAATGTGGGATCGACTTCAATACTTCTCGGTTAAGCTCTAAGCAGTGCTAGCAATAGAGAAACTAAGGTGTGGGTGCTGAGTTCCCGTACCAGGATGAAAAGGTTTTTTCGCTGGAAATTTTGAACGGGTCTTTTTAACAACGCGCGGGTTACTTC
>JANYIT010000220.1 GCA_025358725.1 Chamaesiphon sp. GL140_3_metabinner_129_sub | reverse complement strand
GTCGCTTAGGCATCGTTGATTTTGATGTGGTTGACCATTCCAATCTCCAACGTCAAGTCATTCATGGTACTTCTTGGGTCGGTAAACCCACAATTGAATCGGCAAAAAACCGAATTCATGAAATCAATCCTTACTGTCAGGTAGATCTCTACGAGACAGCATTGAGTTCGGCGAATGCTCTAGATATTATTCGTCCTTACGATATCGTTGTTGATGGTACAGATAACTTCCCCACCCGTTATCTGGTCAATGACGCTTGCGTCTTATTAGATAAACCCAATGTGTATGGGTCGATTTTCCGGTTTGAAGGACAGGCGACTGTCTTCAACTATCAGGGCGGACCAAACTATCGCGATTTGTATCCAGAGCCACCACCACCAGGGATGGTGCCTTCATGTGCCGAAGGTGGTGTTTTAGGCATCCTCCCAGGCATTATCGGCGTGATTCAGGCAACGGAAACGGTGAAGATTATCCTCGGACAGGGGACAACTCTCAGCGGTCGATTGGTGTTATATAATGCCCTCGAAATGAAGTTCCGTGAGTTGAAACTTCGCCCCAATCCCGTGCGTCCAGTAATTGAGAAATTAATTGACTACGAACAGTTTTGTGGAATTCCTCAAGCTCAAGCGGCTGAAGCCGAACAACAAAGTATGCTTACAGAAATGACTGTTACGGAACTCAAGCAACTCATTGATAGTGGTGCTGACGATTTCGTCTTGATTGATGTCCGCAATCCCAATGAGTATGAGATTGCCAAAATTCCTGGCTCGATTTTGATCCCCCTACCCGACATCGAACAGGGTAAAGGGATCGAGCAGGTAAAAGCGGCTCTCAATGGTCATCGCCTCATTGCTCATTGTAAGATGGGTGGTCGATCGGCAAAAGCCCTGGCAATTCTCCAGGAAGCCGGAATTGAAGGGACGAATGTCAAAGGTGGAATTCAAGCTTGGAGTCGAGAAGTCGATTCTTCAGTACTAGAGTACTAATACCTGCGAATTAGATCTATCCCTTGATAAGTGTCGATAAATTGGCACTCATCAAGGGATTTGTGTTGGAAGATTTGTTCTTTGACGTAGCCGCCTGCGGAGAGAATCGATTTTCGGGTGCGACTAAGATTAAGATTGAGTTAGGGTAAAGAACGCCCCTGCGAATAAGAATTATCTCGATTTAACTGTGAAATTATATACTTACCATACTCCCGAACGTACTCCCTCAAACGAATTGCCAGTATGTGCGATCGCGATCGATGTACTACGAGCTACATCGACAATCGCAGCGGCACTTAATTCTGGAGCTGAGGCAATTCAAGCTTTTAGCGACATGGATACGCTAATGAAAGTGAGTGACAAGTGGTCGCCTGAATTACGTTTGCGCGGTGGCGAGCGCGGCGGTGCAAAAGTAGCGGGTTGCGATTTGGGAAATTCTCCTTTAGATTGCACGCCAGAGGTTGTCAAAGGTAAGCGGTTATTTATTAGTACCACCAACGGTACTCGCACCTTGGAGCGTGTACAGGATGCGAAAATCGTTCTCGCAGCAGCTTTAGTCAATCGTCAGGCGATCGTGGATTATGTGGTCTCTCAGCAGCCGGAGACAGTGTGGATGGTAGGATCGGGATGGGAGGGTGATTATTCTTTGGAGGATACGGTTTGTGCGGGCGCGATCGCCGATAGTATTATTACTAAGTTGGGCGTATCTTTGGCAGATGTATCTGGTAATGATGAATTGGTAGCTTCGATCGCACTATACCGACAGTGGAAGGACAATCTGCTAGATTTATTTTACCTTGCCAGTCACGGACAAAGATTGGTTCGACTGGAATGTTTTGACGATCTCAAATTCTGTGCAACTCCTGACACGCTGAATATTGTGCCGATTCAAACAAGTTTAGGTGTGTTGCAGGCGAATTAGGATAGTTAGTTGAGGGTTTCTACAATCAACTTGTAGGGGTGCAGCTTAAGCCCTAGAGAGCGGGCATACTTCGGCTCACTGTGCCTACGCTCAGTGCAAGACGCTCAGTACAAGTGAAGCACCGCCCCTACAGATTTACATTATGGCTAAATTACGATGGGAAATACCAAACATTTGGTTTATGTTTTACCGTATTTAGAACAGGGTGGTACTGAGAAACAGGCTTTAAGTCTGATTGAAGAGTTTCAGGATCGTTATCAGGTTTCGCTATTAGCACCGACTGGTAAAACTTTACCACTGTTTTTAGAACGACGGCTTAATTACTGTGAGTTTACTTCATGGGATCGAAATTTCTTTCGAGGATTGAGAGAATTAATTGCAGGAATTAAAGCCGCTCAGAAGCATAAATCGATCGATCTAATTCACGTTCATGGCGCACATGAATTGATGATTCCGCTGCGGTTATTATTTCCAAATTTGCCGATCGTGTTTACGGTACATGGCTATCATGGTGCTAGTGCTAATATTAGCTATCGGTTAGCTTGTTTATTTGCCAATCTGTGGGCAACAAGGATAATTTGTGTTTGTCAAACTGAATACGATCTATTAGTTAAGTTTGGAATGAATCCGGCAAAGCTGGAGATGATATATAATGGTGTACCGACACCGAAGATCGATCGATCGATAGTAGAATCTCTATCTAAAAAATTCGATCTAAATCCTAACACCCAAACTATTATCGGTACAGCAGCTAGACTATCTGAAGCAAAGGGATTGACTTACTTATTGCAAGCATTTGCACGAGTGGCAAAAGATCGACCAAATTTGCGGTTAGTTATCGCTGGGGTGGGAGAATTAGAACAACAACTCAAACAACAGTCACAAGATTTGGGTATTGCAGATCGGACAATCTTTGCTGGATATGTGAATACTCTACCCGAACTAATGAGCCTATTCAATTTCTTTGTTTTGCCATCTCTACAAGAAGCTTGCAGTCTAGCATGTGCTGAAGCAATGGCTCAACAGAAAGCAGTGATTGGTACCAGTATCGGTGGTATCGTCGAGCAAGTTGCCGATAGTGAAACTGGATTTCTAATTCCACCACAAGATGTAGACAGTCTAGCTGATAAATTGCAGTATTTACTCGATCGACCTGAATTAGTCGATCGATTCGCAGTGAATGGACGTAAAAGATATGAGGAATATTTCGCACTCGATCGTATGTTAATTAAGACCGAAGATTTATATGTTAAACTTCTCAATTGACACATGCAATCTTTGCTAGGGTGGTTAGGGCAGGTTCGTTGTAGACTTATTTTCAGGTATGCAATCTCTAGCATAAACCTGCCCCTACATTATCCTAACTCTCTGCGTCCTCTGCACCGCTGCGGTTAAAAATGAATAGCCTAGACTCACAGCAAGCCAATAAAAAAGTTTTATTCCTCAGTAATGGACATGGAGAAGATCTCAATGCCATTCAAATCTTAAAAGCATTGCGCCAACAACAACCGCAGTTAGAAATCGGTGCGATGCCAATTGTCGGATATGGGAATGCTTATCGAAATTTAGATGTAAATATTATCGGCCCAACTGAAGCCTTACCATCCGGTGGATTTGTCTATAGCGATCGATTAAAATTAGTAGATGATGTTCGATCGGGTTTATTTACCCTACTGTGGCGACAGATTCAAGCTATTCGGACATATGGTCGAGATTGTACCGCAATTTTAGCTGTCGGGGATGTGGTTGTATTGTTGGGTGCCTATTTAACAGGTAAACCATATATCTCATTTATGGTATCGAGTTCGGCATATTATGAAAATCGGATGAAATTTCCGCTGCTGACTGATTGGCTGCTAAAATCCGATCAATGTCGGCAGATATTTACACGCGATCGATATACAGCTCAGATGTTAAACGATCTGGGTTATCCAAAAGCAATATTTGTCGGTTTCCCCGCGATGGATGCGTTGGAATTGACAGGAAAAGATTTACAGTTATTACCTAATTTACCCTTCGTTGCATTATTACCAGGGAGTAGATTACCTGAAGCCGGAACTAATTTACAGTTACTCTTAGATCTGGCGATTGCGACAGCTCCCCTCTTTCCGAATGGGATTCAATTTTGCGCCGCCGTGACACCGAATTTATGTTTGCCAGATCCAACTGGAATAATTCCCCTGCAACAGCTAGCCGAGCAACGCGGGTGGGAATATCACCCCGCAGGTAATTTGACTCATCCCGAACATCAAATTAAGCTACGGTGCATTGATGATGCCTTTGCAGATATTTTACAGCAATGCGATCTAGTTGCGGGCATGGCTGGTACTGCGATCGAACAAGCCGTAGGTTTAGGTAAACCAATAATTCAAATCCCTAGTGCTGGGCCTCAGTTTACCTATGTTTTCGCCGAAGCGCAAATGCGGCTACTCGGATCGTCGGTGCAAACCATCGGTACCAAACCAGCTACCGCTGAAACAATTACTCAAGCCGCGCAAGCTATCCATCGCACGCTGGGGGATAAAGAATATCTCCAGCAATGTCGAGAAAATGGATTGGAGCGGATTGGAAATGCGGGTGGTGGTGACGCAATGGCGCGGGTTTTGGGCGATCTATTTTTAAAAACCGATTACTGATCGTAGGCTTCTGCTAAGGCAGACGCTACGCGTTGGCAACGCCTGCGCTTTGCGCTTACGCCAACGATCCAACTAAGTAATTGCTTAATTTTGGAAAGAAGGGGTGGTGGATAAATTGAGAGCCAGTGTTAAAATGGAATTTACTAGATCTTCTGAACTATCCCTTCAGGCTGTCGATCGAAGATAAAGAGGGCATTAAGTCATGGAACCTCGTTAAATGTTAGAAAAATTAATTTTATGATTTGACTGAACCTGGAGAAGTTGAATGCCAATCGCTCTCTTGTTCATTAGTAATTAATTCAAGTCATGTTTTTAGGGGTTATCATCCTTATATTATGATGAGATTAATTAATAGCATCTTTATTTTATTCATTAAATTGTCGGGCATAAAATTGAGCATAGCGTCCAGTTTTGTCGAGTAATTCGCTATGAGTACCAGCTTCGACAATCTCGCCGTTTTCGATGACTAAAATTCGATCGGCTTTTCTGACTGTTGCTAGACGATGGGCAATAATAAATACAGTTCTGTCTGCCATAATCCGTTCTAGTGCTTCTTGAACTAACGCTTCGGATTCAGAATCTAATGCGGAAGTTGCTTCGTCGAGAATTAGAATGCGGGGATTGAATAATACGGCTCTAGCGATCGCGATTCGTTGTTTTTGTCCACCTGATAATGTCGTCCCTTTTTCGCCGACATAGGTATAGTAACCTTGGGAAAGTTGGGAGATAAATTGATGAGCATTGGCAATTTTAGCTGCATCTTCTACTGCTTGAATATCGAATTCTGTCTGTCCGAAAGCGATGTTTTGGGCAATATGTCCAGATAATAATACTGTATCTTGTGGAACGATCCCGATTTGACGGCGCAGACTTTTGAGCGTGACATCGCGGATATCGAATCCATCGATCGAGATGCTGCCAGATGATACGTCGTGGCAGCGATTTAAGAGACTGAGAATCGTGCTTTTACCTGCCCCAGAAGCCCCTACAAGGGCGATTGTTTCACCTGGTTGGATCTTGAGATCAAATGATTTGAGAATCGGTTTTTCAGGCGTATAACCAAAGCTGACATGATGATAGTCAATTTTACCTGTGATGCGGGGTAACTCGATCGCGTTAGCTTTTTCGGTAATTGTGACGGGGATTTTGAATAGTTCAAATACCCGATCGACTGAAGCTTCAGCTTGCTTGATATCATTAAAATTCCCTGTAGTCATACTAATCGGATCGATTAATAAGGCGATCGCGATCGCATAACTAACGAAATTACTTCCAGTCAAATTTCCTAGCGAAATTTGCCAACCAGCTAAAACAAACAAGAACAAAATACTGATAGCTTGAATCAGACTGATAATCGGAAATTGGAAAGCCTTCAGATTCTCAGTGCTATATTTTGCCTGATAATTTAGTTCAGCTTCTTGTCCAAATCGATAGTTTGCATAATCCTCAGCCGCAAATGCTTGGATCGATCGCATATTGCCTGTAAATTCGGTAATTAACGAGGCTAGATCGGATGTTCGATTCTGACTACGCAGAGAGAACTTCTGCAATTTGTTACCAAACCAACCAACAATAAGTGCGATGATTGGTGCGAGAACAAACACAGAAATCGTCAGTTGCCAATTTACCCAGATCAAATATCCTAAAATTAGAATTAATTGGAGCGTACAGGGGATAAATTGATGAAAAAATTTGTAAACAACTTCGGCAACTCGATCGACATCCTCAGTTAATCGATAAGCTAAATCACCAGTTTGGACTGTTTGAGTGTATCCCGATCCGACTTTCAAAAGATGGGCGTAAACTCGTTTGCGTAAATCTAACGTGACGGAGAAAGCAACTTTTGCCATCAGTGAATCTTGTCCGTACTGAGCGATACCGCGCAGCAAATAGACTAAGCAACCAATCAGGGCAAATTTAATTAATAATTGGACATTACCATCTCCCAGATTTTTGGAAATATCCCCCGCTAAAGATGCCATCAATGGCGAAAATAAGCTAAAGATAATCACACACAATAATCCCACCACAATCATCTGACGATGCGGTTTGAGATAGGGGAGAAGTTGCCAATAATTAGAACGCTGTTTCAAAAGAGCCACTCGATCGCTAAATGATACTTACTAGACGCTAGCAGCTTTTGGTTTGTTCGCAAAGCCTAATAAGCATAAACATCCATCGAAATTGTTTCAACAATTTCTAGCTCGCTAATGTTCCGCTCGACGGCACGTTTGAAGGCATGATGGGTAAATCCAAATGCGCCAGTCTGTAGCTGATGCTGAATCTCTATTAGTGTTTTCACTCATCCTCCCTGCTCTAGGATATTGTAACTAATTAACCGATTACCTCCATCAAACATTCAGCAATCCGTCTCGCCGCACCAGGAGTACCCATTCGTAATAAGCCATTCCGTGCGATCGATTGTAATCGATCTGGCTGCTGTAATAATCTCTGCATCTCCACCCCCACAGCTTGCGCCTGAGCAACCAAAATTACCGACTCACCCAATAGTCGCGTTTGAGCTGCGGCAAAACCTGGGGTAAACTGAGGGCCAGCACCTGGAATCGTAAATGCAGGCTTACCCAAACCGATAAATTGTTCCGTCGCTGTACCCGCCATCGCGATCGCGCAGTCTCCTTTCTGCATACACTGTCGATAAGCTTGAGTACTAATCACGATCGTTACATGATCTCGTCGATAATAAATCGCCTGCTCATCGGTAATGAGAGTAGTTAAATCGCTGTCAGGATTAACCAATTGTATCCAACTTAACTCGCCCAAATTGCCCTGTAAGATATCCAAATCTAGTGTCGGAGTAATTGCAGCTAGACAGATGATTTCACGCTGCTGCAAGACTGGAATTAGACTACCTACAGCGATCAGTATTTGTGCCCAATTAGCATAAGCTTCCGGCGGACGAGAGCCAGGGAGTAATGTGACAATGAGAGGGCGGGCTAGTTCGCGTTTGGCTGACTGAGGTTGGTAAAATATGGGTGTATTCGGACTTGTCGAAACTCCATCCGTCATTGGATTGCCGAGATCGAAAGCGGGAATCTGATGCTGTAGGAGAATTTCAGCCGTCAATTTATCGCGCGGAAACACCGCTTTACACCTACTCCGACTCAATAACCAACGTTCCCACGGAAAATAATAAGATCCGGTTTTAACCTCGATCGAATCGCGCTGTGATGCTAAAATTTGTCCCTGACTATCCCGAAGATAGTATTCTGATTTCGCCGTACCGATAAAGGCATAATCAGCCCCACTCAACCACGCAAATAATAGCGGCACAATATCGCCGACTGCCAGAATTTTACCACCAGATTTCCCCCAATTGCGGACAGTCCGAATTTGGTCGATCGTCAATCCCACTAATCCACCCCGTAGATCCCGCACCAATTGACGATGATCCTGATTCAGAAATCCTCCCGATGGCATCGTCTGGACATTCCCAACGATCGAGAAATCATTACTACTATAAGCCTTGCCCACCCCCACGATTGGCAATGTGACTATTTCGGTGGATGGGGACAGTTTTCGCAATTCTTGTAAGACGGGTAATGCGATTGCATCTTCACCATGTCCATTGCTGATACAGAGTAATTTCATTGAGTTAGGAATTGGGAGTTTCTTCCTAAAGCCTAAAGCCTAAAGCCTAAAACCTAAAGCCCCCTCCCCTGACAATTCCCGCAAAATACCATATAATAAAGAAACTTGGGGCTGTAAAGGTTTCGACGTGTTGGCGAAAGCTGCACTGTGATTCAGGTCGAGAGGGAGTCCACTCTCGTTAATATCGGCTCAAATAAATATAGATGCAAACAACATTGTACCTTTCGCTCGTAAAGCCGCTCCTGTAGCTGCTTAAAAAAACGCTTAAGATTAATTTCTAAGTTCGAGCATTTATAGTATGACTCCGTTAATTACTATAGATAACCCTCAACGGATGCTCTATTCAACCGTCTCTGGTAGGTTAGATAGCTAAGATTCATCAGAGAATCCTGCGACCTGGGATAATTGGTCACTCCCGTCTTGAGGATTAGATAGACTATACCTGTGAATGAGCGGAAAGTGAATACCCAGGGCGGACGGCAGTTCGACTCTGCCCAGCTCCATCTTATGATTAAACCCCGATCGAGATTAGTTTCGATCGGGGTTTAAGTTATTTATTTACCTGAATTCTCGTCCAATGTCCGAGGGTGATTTGATCGCCTCTGGAGATCAAAATATCTGCCATAATGGCGATCTCCTTACCATTTACGAGTGTGCCATTTGATGAGCCGATATCTCTGAGCACTAGAGAGCCATCGGGGTGGAGAGTGAGAATAGCGTGACGAGAGGAGACAGCATCATCCAAATCTAGCGGAATTTCAGGATTAATAGCACGCGCTTGACTGGTACGTCCGATCAGATTTGTACCCTGGTTTAATTGAATGGTAATTGGAGCTTGTACGGGGGCTGTGGGGCTGTCAGGGGTGGCTAAACTCGGATCGATCGAGATGATCATCTGCCATTGGCTAACGTTACTAGGCAAGGAAATTGGCGCACTAACAGAGCTGTTTGGTAGCCGAGTTGGTGCAGTGGCAATATTGGCTGGTGACTTGACTGGTGGTGGAAAAACAGACAAGGGATCTCCCCCTTGAGTACCAGTAAGAAAATTGTAACCACAAATCTCACAAAAACTGCCGCTATCTGCCTCATGAAGTGTACTGCAATCGGGACAAGGTTGGGCTGAAACAGATGTTGATGTGGTCGAAATCTGTGGATTGAGTGGATTTGAGTTAAGTTCGGCTACCCCCAATCCCATAATTTTTGCCCCACACTCAGAGCAAAAATCGGCTTCTGTTGAATTATGATTTTTTGGACAAATATACATGAGATGGGAGATGGGAGATGGGAGATGGGAGATGGGAGATGGGAGATGGGAGATGGGAGTTGGGAGATGGGAATAAAAACGCCCTAAAGTCTAAAGTCTAAAGCCTAACCCCTACTTCTGAATTCTAGCGGTTTTGGTCGATCGAGTCTCTAGCATCATTTCATCTTCTTTGGCTACGGTGCGTTTGATTCTGACGGTACCAGCGGCGGCATCTTCGACATCGACGACAGAGCGTAGGAGTTTGGCTGTGGCTTCGTTACCAGAATCGTGAGCAAGTTTGACGGCTTTACCTAATTTTGCTGTGGCTACGTCAATATTGCCTTGCGCTTTGGCTTCTAAACCTTCTTGAATAAATTGACTGAGTTCTGCTTGTCCGGTATAGTGAGCAACTCGTCGATCGATCTTAGCTGTTTTGGCTTCATCTTCTGTCCAAGTGGCGAGGATTTTTGCTTCAGTAATTTTGGTTTCTTGTCCATTCGTCTGCGTAATCAAACTCGCTCTTCCAGCTAACATTTCATCACCAATATTCCCAGCATTAATCTGGATACAGAAATGATAATCGCGAGATTCATTACTCCCCCAAGCACCTGTAGGATAGTCTACAATTCTTTCACTCACGACTTTGGCGCGACTGGTAACATCGACGATTTCTGGACTTACTTGTTTGCAAAATAACACCTTTGCACCTACCGGAGTCCAGAGCCTCAGACTAACATCACTAACAGTTTTTCCCATTGCTTTGGTAAGTATTTCTTGAAAGTCAGCGGCAATGCGATCGGGTGAAGAAATAATATCAGTCGTACCTAATAATCTTGTAGCAATTTGTTGCAATTCAGCTACGCGCCAATCTGTACCTACGCCACGACAATCACACTGAAATCTACCTTCACAGGCAGCTAGAGTTCGAGTTAAATCCTGCTCATCACTAGGATCGTTTTGTCCATCAGTGAGTAATAAGGCTTGACAAATTGCTTGGGGCATTTTATTAAATTCACCTAAAGCAGGATGCAGCCAGCTCGACATCACTGTTCCCCCGTTGGCACTAATTTCTTTTACCTGGGAAATTGCTCGCAGTTTATTTTCAGGTACAGCATTTACTAGTGGGACTAATAATTTTGCTCGACTCGATCCGGTAATCACAAAAAATGCTGCTTCGGTAGGCAGGAGATTAATGATTTGAATGATCGCTTCTTTAGCTGCAATCATCTTTGCTCCACCCATTGAGCCAGATGTATCGCAAATAATGCCGAATAAACGTTGACTTTTGGGTGCTGCAATAGCTACTCCATCATTACCATTGGTGGTAATTGTCATGATAGCGTTTACTTCTTTCGCACCTTGGGGAAGGTAGGGATTTTGGAAGACTTCTGCGATAAACATAAGTTAGGTTTTGGGCTTTGGGTTTTAGGCTTTAGGTTGGGTTTTAGTGTCGCCAACGGCTATCACTGACTAATTAACGTGAAACTCAACAATTTTGTAAGTCGATCTTGCTGCTGTTGGGTTTCGTGCTACCAAGGATTGGGTGGAGATGCGATCGATCAATATCCAAAAATTCACTAGTTGCTAGTGGAGAGAATGCCCACAGTAATATTATCTTGCCCACCTTGTTGATTAGCATAGCTAATTAGGTGACGGGCGATCGATCGGCTGTCGGAATTGGGGGATTGTTGGATCAGATGGTGGAGGTAGGCAGGATCTGGAGCGTAGTTCCATAAGCCGTCAGTACAGAGGAGGAGATAACCCGCGTTACGAATGGGAAAAGTGGTGATGTTGGGAGTGCTATCTTCATCGGCGACATCTGCACCGAGCCAACGAACGATCGCATGGGCGGAAGGGGATGCTTCGGCTTCGGCGGGGGTGAATGTTCCTGATTCGATCGCGTCGCGCATCCAGGAGTCATCTTGAGTAAGCTGGAGGGATTTGTCTGCGGCGATCCAGTAGGCACGACTATCGCCTAACCAACCGATGGTAGCAATATGATCATGGACGATTGCCGTGACGATCGTGGTGGAGGATGGATCGATGGAAGAGGTAGGATCGATCGGAATACTCGCAACTGCTGTGAGCGCGGCGGCAACCCCTTGGCAAATTGCGGTAGCTGCATCTTGATGTTGATGGATGCCAATTTCGATTGCCTGAATACAAGCAGTTGCAGCAGCTTGGGAGGCGAGTTCGGGCTGTTGGGAGCTAGATACCCCATCGCACACCACGATGATATACGTGTCAGCGTCAATTATTTTTAGAGCGATCGCGTCTTCATTTTGATGGTGCCTACGCCCGCGATCACTTGCTCCAGCTAGATTAGGAGCTGGCTGAAGTTCGACAAAATCATCAGAGATTGCCACTTGCCGAAATCCACATTGGATACAATACCTGTCGGCATCGATTTGGGTGGGTGCTGCACCACATTTCTGACAGCCATTGCCAATCTCCTGGGGGGTGGAAGTCTCGACGAGATTTGTTCCACATTCTTCACAAAATCGATCGCTTATTGTGACTATTTCCCCGCATTGATGACAATTCATAGATATTCTCAGTTGCGATCTTCAAAAACAATTCTACATGTCTGGCGTAAAAAATCCCCTCCTTGGGAGGGGTGCCCGTAGGGTGGGGTAGATCTCCGCAGCACCCCAATCACCGAGGTAGGGGCAAGTCATGAATTGCCCCTACTTCCCCTCGCCTGCTTTCGCCGCAGCACGAGACTCCAACCAGATCGGTACCACAATAAACCCGATCGCGATCAACAATGCGAGAATAGCAAACTGGCTCACCCAACCTAATAACTGTTCGAGCGAGACGACACGCCCTACGAAAAAAGCAAGTGTCGTCATCACCGATGCCCACGCCGTTGCTCCAGCCAGATTGACAGCCAAAAACTTACCAAATGGCATCTCAACGACACCAGCCATCGGACTCGCAAAAATCCGCAGTAAGGCGATAAATCGACCGAAGAAGACGGCTTTAACGGCATTTTCGCTAAATTTGGTCTTAATCTCTTCTAACTGCACTTCCTGGATGCGGAAGACTTTTGAGCCAGCCAGGATCAGTTTCCAGCCGCCATACTTACCGATCAAATAGCCACAAATCCCGCCGATAAACGCGCCCATCGCCGCACATGCGAGGACGAGCCAATAATTTAGTTCGCCACTCCCAGCCAAAAAGCCACCCACAATTGTGATGGTTTCACCAGGTAATGGAATCCCTAGATTTTCTAACAGAATGCCTACAAAGACAGCGAGATATCCGTATTGACTTGCCAGTTCCTGGATTGTCTCTAGTGATAGGAATTCCATCTATACCTGAAACGAGATAACTTTACATTCCTATATTAACTGAGGAATCGGAATTAGGAAGTCTGAATTTTTGACAGGATCTGAATTGTTGAGTTTTTTTCTCCCTATTGTTAGAGATTTTGCTTCTGTGGGAACAATAGCTAAAATCATTAAGGGTTGAGAAATGATGGAAATTATTAATCTAGTCGTAACGGGAACAGTAGGCG
This sequence comes from Chamaesiphon sp. GL140_3_metabinner_129_sub, assembly GCA_025358725.1. Taxonomy (GTDB): domain Bacteria; phylum Cyanobacteriota; class Cyanobacteriia; order Cyanobacteriales; family Chamaesiphonaceae; genus Chamaesiphon. Next base: position 19,388 of record JANYIT010000220.1, on the reverse strand, counting down.
CAGGCAAAAGCACCTTTATTCGTTCGGTAAGAGAGATCGAAGTTGTCGATACCGACAAGCAGGCTACTGATATAGATTTTGGCACACTCCAATTTGACGATGAGATAGCATTGCACATCTATGGAACGCCCAGCCAGATCGGGTTCGATCCCATGTGGGATATTGCTGTTGAACACGCCCATGCTTATCTGTTACTGATTGCAGCGCATCAACCGAATGAGTTTCAGTATGCACGACGGATGATGAATTTCATGAATCGGCGGGCGCAGATTCCGATGATGATGGGGATTACGCACAGTGATTGTGACGGTGCGTGGAGTAGCGCAGAGATTGCCCTAGCATTGGGCTATCCAGACAAAGCACAACAACCACCAATCATCTTGATCAATGCCCAGGATCCAGAATCGGTAGTCATGTCACTACTCGCAGTAGTCGAGTACTATCAGCAATCTACTACTGCTGTGGAAACAATGGTTAATTGCTAGGTTATATTGTTATTGCCTTGTCCCTGTGGCGATGTGGTTGATTCATTAGGGCTAATCAGTGGTTGTTGAGTATCAACTGGTGCAGATAAGTTTAGTTGCGCGACTGAAGTAGCCGCATTAAGTCGCTCTACATGCTGCGCTGGATTCAATTGATTAGCAAGAGCGGCAATATTACTGTGTTGGGCTGCTGTAGACCATTCTTTGGCTAAACTGATAATGTCCGAAGGAATCATCACGAGTGTCGTAGTGTTATTTTCTGCGCCAATCTCAGTCAACATTTGCAACCGTCGCAACTCCAATGCAGCGGGATTTTCCATCATTTGTTGAGCGGCTTGACTCAGGAGCTTGGAGGCTTCCTGTTCAGCTTCAGCTTTGATTAGTCGGGCGCGTTTTTCCCGTGCGGCTTCGGCTTCTTTTGCCATTGCTCGTTGCATCGAGATCGGGATTTCGACATCTTTGAGTTCGACTCGCTCGATCTCCACCCCCCACGGTTCGGTGATTTCATCGACGATTTCCTGCACTTTCGCATTGATTTTATCGCGACTTTGGAGCATATCATCAAGGTTGTGTTGTCCGACAATATTCCGTAATGTGGTCATCGAAGCCTGATAAACTGCCATCTGATAGTTTTCTACCCGACTGATTGCCTTCATCGGATCGATAATGCGGTAGTAAAGGACAGCATTAATTTTAATCGTGACACTATCAGCGGTAACTGCTTCTTGAGGTGCAATATCGACAGTTTTTGTCCGAATATCTACTTGGACTTTTTGGTCGATAATTGGTACTGTAAAATACAACCCTGGCCCTTGAATTTTTTGAAAGCGTCCCAGTCGAAACATCACGCCCCGTTCATATTCTCGATCGACTCTAACTCCCGATTTGAAGATCGCTGCTGCAATCCCTGCTGCAATCAATAATGCAAATTCGCCCATGATTTTTAGTTGTGATTAATTAATTGTAAAAACTTTCAACTTTCAACTTTCAACTTTCAACTAACCCCCAATCCCCAATCTTCCCGCCAAATCTGGACTAAACGGAATCACTGTTGCCGCCATCAGAAACAGTGCCAGTAAGCCCAATGCAGCGCGAGCATCATTTGGTTCGGTGATTTCATCTAAACTAGGGCGTTCTAATGCACGTTGGAGAAAACCAACTAAAATCAACCAATAGAGAATCACTAGATTAGCCGGGTTGAAAAATGCCACAAATCCCAAAATTACTAAAGTAACCAGGGTGCTGCGTTGAGCTGTTTTGCGTCCATAGATAGCTTGGACGATTCTCCCGCCATCTAGTTGTCCGGCTGGCATCAGATTTAGCGCATTAATTACTAGTCCCAACCAACCAATAACTACCAGCGGATGAATGGAGATATTGGCTTGATGGATCGTCGCACCTAAGACAATTTTAGCAATAGTCCCAACCAGAATCGAACCTTGTAAAAATTGGGATGGAATCTCTAATCCACCACCTGGATGAGATAATAACAGACCAATAACTAGCATGATCAGGGAGACTAAACCACCAGTTGCTGGGCCAGCTAAAGCGACATCAAATAGGACGCTACGATCGGGTACGAGTGATTCAAACCGCGTAATTGCACCAAATGCACCAATTTGTCCGGTGGGTAAAAAGAACGGTAAACCGATTTTAATTTGACGCATTCGGGCTAGAACTTGATGTCCCAGTTCATGGGCGATCAAAATTGTCCAAATGCCTAGCGAGAGGGGTAGAATTTCTTTGATTCGATCGGTATGTTCGTAAAAATCAAATCCTAAAAATACTCCCATTGCCTCTAAACTAGTGGCAATTGTCGCGACAAACATCACTAGTCCAAGGATCTGTTGTCCGACTGTTGCAGGTTGCGGATCGTTAGTACTCGGCAAAACAACGACGACGGGACGTTCATCAGGATCGGGAACGAGAAATAGACGGTATTTCTCACCAAATTTATCGTGCAGTTTATCCGTCAATCGCCGATGTACTGCGGCGGCATCGCCACGTAAATTACCTTTGAAAATTGCGCCCTGTTGATAGGCGAGAGTTTCGGTAGCGTAAAAAGTATCGATGCCGAAGATGCCTCTAATACTGCTCAAATCTGCTTCAGATAAACTGAGTACGTCTGTGTCGATCGATAGAGCTTGTTCGCCATTTTCAGGGGCTTTGGCTAACTGTTTACTACGGGATTTTGCCAACCTGTCGGCAATTTTGACGGCTGTTTCGGGATCTTGTGCTGCCAGTCTGACTTGACTTCCCAACCAAATATATAGACCGCTGGAAATTACCAGTAGCAGAAGAATTCCCGCTAGATTGATATACAATCCAGCGGACAATGTACCAAAACTCAACAGCCATGGAATCATCAGCACGGCTGATTGCAACCATGAGAGGATCCCAAATTTACCCAAGTCTCGATTCCGATAATAACCCCAACCCAAAATACCGATTGTGATAATTAGAAGAGCGATCGTTGTTGTATTTCCTGCTGTAGTCATTTTTAATAGTTAGATACTTATAAATAAGTAGCACTTTTCGCCACCTATCTATAGGATGACAGCAATATTCGGTAGTGGCTAGTACTGATTTAATTTGAGATGGGAGATGGGAGATGGGAGATGGGAGGTGGGAGATGGGAGTTGGGATTGCTTTGTGAAAAATCCCCTCCAAGGAGGGATGCCCGTAGGGCAGCACATTTATAGTGCGGGTGGGTAGATCTCCGTACCCCCACAATCTAACTCAATACCCAATTCACCAAAGTTCTGACCGGATGACCAGTTGCGCCAGCATTATTTACGCCATGCTCCTTGTCAATCCAAACTGGCCCAGCCACGTCTAAATGCGCCCAGGGAGTATCTTTGACAAACTGCTTCAGGAATAAAGCTGCTGTAATCGAGCCACCGCCACGAGGCCCAGTATTTTTGAGATCGGCGATAGGTGATTTAATCCCATCAAAATACTTCTCAGCTAAAGGCATTTGCCAGAAGTTCTCACCCGCGAGTTCCGCCGCTGCCAGGATTCCGTCGGCGAGAGACTGATCTGGACTCCACAAGCCAGAGATATCATCACCTAGGGCGACAATACAAGCACCTGTAAGCGTTGCTAAATCGACGATCGCATCTAGTCCCAATTTATCGGTATAGACTAACGCATCAGCAAGAGTTAATCGTCCCTCTGCGTCAGTGTTGTTGATTTCGATCGTTTTGCCATTGGAAGCTGTGAGGATATCCCCAGGGTGCATAGCACGACCACTAATCATGTTTTCAGTGACTGCACTAATGAAGTGAACTTCGACATCGGGTTTGATTTGGCCGATGGCTTTGGCAGCTCCAAACATTGCCGCAGCACCACCCATATCCATTTTCATCGTTTCGATCCCAGCACCTTTAATATTCAAGCCACCAGAATCGAAGGTTAAACCCTTGCCGACGATCGCTAGTTTACGCCGAGGTGTACCTGCGGGTGTATAAGTCAGATGGATAAATTTTGGTGGCATTTCTGAAGCTTGCGCCACACCTAAAAAGGCTCCCATGCCTAACGCTTCACATTCAGCCTGTTCGAGGATTTTTAGCGCGAACCCATAATCTTTAGCTATTTCTTCAGCGGTTGCTGCCATACTCATCGGCGTGACTACATTCGCAGGTGCGGCGACTAGTTCCCGTGCTAAAATCACGCCATCACAAATCGCTTGTGCTTTACTAATTGCCGCATCGTTGCCAGCGAAGTCCAACAGATCAACTGCTGTCAGCTTGAGTTGATGTTTGGGTTCGACTTCTGACTTGAACCGAGTGTCTTGGTGCAGAGCCAAGCGCAATCCTTCACTAATTACTTGAACAGTTGTCGCACTATCCCCATTCCAGATCGGGAGACTAATTCCCAGGGTTTTAGCTTTTTCACGTTTCGCGGCTCGCGCAATTGTCGCACCAGCCTTGCGCAGGGTATCGGGTTTCATCCCCTCAGCTTTACCCAAACCCACCAGCATAATTTTCGCAATCGGGGTATCTACACCCACGCGAGTTACGGCACTACTAGATTTAGCACCTTTGAACTCAGTCTCAGCAATCAGTGCCTCAATCACACCTGCCAACTTGGTATTGAGTTCGGCAAGATCGCCGCTGAGTTCGATAGCATCCTCATAAAACCCAATCGCCAAAAGATCTCCAGTCCAGTCTAGACGATGTGTAGCGATCGCTTTGATATCCATATTTACGTTTTGTCGGGATGATTTCAATAGTCTTTCATTCACTATATCAATCCTAGCTGGTTGGTAAAGGCATTCTCATCAAATATCTAAAGATTGCTTACATAGCATTTCGCACAGAGATGATGTAAAAATTAAGGCTCTGCTCTTGTAGTGGTACTGATCCCATCTCTACTTTGTGTATGTATCAATGGCACTTTACTTTAACTGGCAATCTAGACCTACCACCACTATTACTTTTACATGGTTGGATGGGCAGTTGTGAAGACTATGCTGAGATAATTGAGTTATTAAGATCGAGATTTTATTGTATCGCGATCGATCTACCTGGACATGGTAAAACTGAGGTAATTGGTAACGATCTTGGCTATAACTTCGTTAATACAGCACTGGGCATTATTCAGTTATTAGATAGTTTAGAAATAGATCGAACATCGATCGCGGGTTATTCTTTTGGTGGTAGATTAGGATTATATCTGGCGTTAGAATTTCCAGACAGGTTCGCTCGGGTAATGTTGGAATCTACATCCCCAGGGTTGCCTAGTGAGTTCGATCGACAAACAAGAGTTATTCAAGATTGGCAAACTATCGATCGATTAGAAACAGCTAATTTCGCGGACTTTGTGCGGGATTGGTATCGACAATCGATATTTGTCGGCATTGAGAAACATCCAAATTTCGATGATCTGATTCAACGTAGAATCGCCACTAATCAGCCCAGTAATTTAATTAAATCAGTGGAACGTGCAGGCTTAGGAATGCAGCCCTATTTAGGCGATAGGCTAAAAGTGCATACTCAGTCGATATCATTAATTGTTGGGGCACTCGATCGTAAATTTGTGACGATCAATCGAACGATGCATCAAGATTGTCCAGCTACTATACTTGCGATCGTTCCAGACTGTAGCCACAATATCCATTTTCAAAATCCACAAATTTGGATCGATTACTTGATATAGCAACTGCTAAGGCGATTAGGACATATCAGATCCCCGACTTCTCGGAGAAGTCGGGGATCTAGCCGCTCAAATGTCTTAACCAGATTGGCGGTTGCTAGATTAGAACAGATTCAGATCTGTTACTGCACCTAAACTACTTGAAGAAACTAACTTAGCGTATTTACCCAAAACCCCTGTTTTATAACGCGGTTCAGGTGCTTGCCAGTTTGCCCGACGAGTTGCTAATTCTGCTTCAGCAATATTCAACTGCAATAGCCGTTGTGGGGCATCGATCGTGATACTATCACCTTCATTCACTAGGGCGATCGTCCCACCGACATAGGCTTCCGGTGCAACATGTCCGACTACCATGCCATAGGTACCACCAGAAAAGCGTCCGTCGGTAATCAAGCCCACTGTATCCCCCAAACCCGCACCGATAATCGCCGAGGTTGGCGCGAGCATTTCCCGCATGCCTGGGCCGCCTTTTGGCCCTTCATAGCGGATGACGATCACATCTCCGGCTTGAATTTTTCCGGCGAGGATGGCATCTAGACAGGCTTCCTCTGATTCAAATACCCGTGCGGGGCCAGTAATTACGGCTTTCTTGACTCCAGTAATTTTAGCAACTGCGCCTTCGGTGGCGAGATTACCTTTGAGGATCGCCAAATGACCTTGAGCATACATCGGATTATCCCATTGGCGGATCACATCCTGGTCAGCGCGAGGAGTACTGGGGATATTAGCCAGGACTTCGGCGACAGTTTGGCCGCTGATGGTGAGCGCGTCACCGTCGAGTAATCCCTGCTCTAGTAAAATTTTCATTACTTGGGGAATACCACCCGCTTGATGTAAATCAGTGGCGACATATTTACCAGATGGTTTGAGATCGCAGATGACGGGTACCTTTGCCCGAATCGCTTCAAAATCATCGATCGAGAGCGGAACGCCAATCGTTCTAGAGATGGCTAGCAGGTGCAAGACAGCATTAGTAGATCCCCCAACTGCCATAATTACCGCGATCGCATTTTCAAAGGCTTTCCTGGTCAATATTTGCGTAGGTAAAATCTGGTTCCGCACAGCTTCGACTAGTACGTGAGCAGATTTTTCGGCACTGACAGCTTTTTCTTCGTCTTCAGCCGCCATCGTCGAGGAATAAGGGATACTCAGCCCCATTGCTTCAATCGCTGAAGACATGGTATTTGCAGTAAACATTCCCCCACAGGAACCCGCACCAGGACAGGCTTTTTGTTCGATGGCTGTCAATTCTACCTCATCAATTTTGCCCGCGCTAAATTGGCCGACGGCTTCAAACGAACTGACAACAGTTAAATCCTTGCCATTGTGATGTCCGGGCTTAATTGTACCGCCATAGACAAAGATCGCCGGAATATTCATTCTGGCGATCGCAATCATCGCCCCTGGCATATTTTTATCACATCCACCGATCGCCAGCACAGCATCCATACTCTGTCCGGTGCAGGCAGTTTCGATCGAATCAGCAATTACTTCCCGCGATACTAGAGAGTATTTCATCCCCTCGGTACCCATCGAAATCCCATCGCTGATGGTAATCGTCCCAAACATCTGCGGCATCGCCCCCGCAGTTCTCAAGGCAGCCTCAGCACGGATGGCTAATTTGTTAATCCCCATATTGCACGGGGTAATCGTGCTATACCCATTCGCTAGTCCGATGATCGGTTTGGTAAAATCATTGTCCCCAAACCCAACGGCTCGTAGCATTGCACGATTGGGGGAGCGTTGTACGCCCTGGGTAATAGCTTGACTGCGCTTATTCTCTGACATAATTTCTTTCCACTCAATATTTCCAGCCACCGCTTCACTTCATCACACGAAAAGACAGCGATTGAGTTATCGGTTATTAGCATTCGATCCATTCTACGGGTTATTTGTCCTTCTGGATGTGAATTATTTAGAGCCTAGATGTTAGAACTTAGAGAGTTTACTCAAAGTGTCACTTAAAAAACTGTCATGAACAATCTCACTAATTATCTCCCCGTTGGGTAGATTTATAGATAGATACATCCCTTAACTGTCATGAATCAATCTCCGCTCACTCACCCCAAGGCTGATGATACTAGTCTTCAATCCAATCGAGAGCTTAGATCGGGATTATCCGCTTGGTTAACTAAAATTATCTATCCGATCGGCAATTATTTAGTGATCCCTGGCTTTTTTCGTGAAATTGAAATAATCGGCAGAGAATACATTCCCCATACAGGTGCGGTAATTTTAGCTCCTACCCATCGGGCGAGATGGGATCCGTTGCTGATTCCCTATGCGGTTGGGCCATACGTCACGGGGAGAAGTTCGCGATATATGGTAAGCTCAGACGAAATGACTGGGGTTCAGGGCTGGTTTGTCCGCAGATTAGGCGGTTTTGCGGTTGATACGAATAAGCCCAGTATCAGCAGTATTCGTCATAGTGTCGAACTGCTCCATCAAGGCGAAATGCTAACTATTTTTCCTGAAGGTAATATTTTTCGTGATGGGACTTTGCATCCGCTGAAAAAGGGTTTAGCCCGAATTGCCATGCAAGCGGAAGCTCTAAAGCCAGGTTTGGATCTAAAGATTATCCCCATTAGCTTCAATTATGAGCATCCCGAACCGAAGTTTCGCGATCGAGTTTCAATCCAGATTTGTAAACCATTACAGGTGCAGGCTTATCAACAGTTTTCGACTAAGGTAGGTGCAGAAAAACTACATCAAGATCTGACTCGATCGTTAGAAAATTCCATTAAACTATAGAGGATGTTTGGCAAGTTTCAGTGAACCTTTGTTGCTCTCGCTGACATATCAGCTCACTGGAAGAATCGCTCAATCATCTTTCAATCTAGCAATGCCAAAATTGCGATGATTACCTTTTGGTAATCAGAATACTGTAAATAAAAAAAGTTGAGATTGATAGGATAATTAGTCCGATCAATACGCCACCTGGCAAAAAAGTGACGATGCCAAAACCTCGTAATAAATAGACTAAAATACTCAAACCTAGAGTAATACTAAAAAGATAGGAAAACTTCTGAGTTAAAGACATATAATAACAATCTAATTATAAATTTTAGTTGACATTTTAATGAATCTCGATCGCTATAATCTCACATCTTTTCAATCGCTCAGACGCATTTTACTGAGTGTGCTGACAGTCTTTGTGCTGATCAAGCTCATCTTCTCACTGATTGGCACCTTCGATCGACCTCAGATTCAAGGCAAGTTCGAGCTATACCAAACCAATCTCGTTTTGGTAGCATCTGAATGGCAACCTACAGATGATCTAGAAGGATTGGGTGCATTGCAAACATCGATTATTGGTGCAGATTTTCTCAAATCTGCTACTCAACAGTACCAAACTGCGCGGGCAAGTGATGTGCTGGCAATTGAGAAGCTAAATCATAGTCTAGCAGATTCACAAGCAATAGCTACTGATGAACAGAATAAGCTATCGATCAAGCTACAAACCGATCTAATTAATCAGACGATTTCCGCTGCACAGCTCGAAATAGATAAAATAGATCTGCGGATTGGAATTTTACAGGCAGCAACAAAACAGCCAGAGCAAGCAATTAAGACTTGGCAACAAGTTATTGCTAATTCACACCAATCTACATCTAAAAATGTCGCAGCATCCTTAATCAATATTTGGGGACAACCAGCGGGGATTAATCAAAATACAGCACCGCAAATCGAAGCTGAAATTAATTCAAATTTTGATGGCTGGTTTCGCGATCGAGTCCAATCTCAATTATATACAGATTTAGGTGACAAGACTGAATTAGCTAATCTCCATCAAACAGAACAAGTAAAATCAAAGAATGCGTTAATCAAACTAGCTGCAAATACAATTCCACGAGTAGTAATTGGACTTAGTGGGTTAGGCTTAATTATCTTTTTTACAATTAGATTAATTATCCGCATTATTCAGCGACAACAAAATCAATCGATCTCAGCTATTATCCTCGACAAGATAGATATTCCGTGGTCATCTCCGTGGGATTGGGAGATTGTGTGGCAAGTATTTATGCTGGGCTTCTTTTTTGTCGGACAGTTTTTATTGCCGATTGTATTTGGTGCCTTCGTTACTCCAGGTACATTAACGATGAGAGGACAAGGACTGTATGTATTTACGAGTTATGCTTTAATGTCTAGCTTGGCAATTGGCGTATTGTATTTGTCGATTAAATCTTATTTTCCACTACCACCGGATTGGTTTAAATTTAACTGGAAATCTAATTGGTTACTATGGGGAATTGGTGGCTATTTAGTGGCGACACCAATTGTGATTTTTGTTTCAATCATCAATGAAAAAATTTGGCAGGGACAAGGTGGCAGTAATCCACTGCTGCAAATTGTCCTTGAAGGTAAAGATGCGATCGCCTTACTGCTATTTTTCCTCACTGCGGCAGTTGCGGCACCACTATTTGAAGAATTTCTATTTCGGGGATTTCTACTACCTTCTTTGACCCGCTATGTACCTGTGTGGGCAGCGATCGTCATTAGTGGTTTGTTATTTGGTATTGCCCATCTGAGCCTATCAGAAATTGTGCCATTAACAACGCTGGGAATTATACTCGGCATCGTCTATGTTCGCACTCGCAATCTATTAGCACCAATGCTATTACATAGTCTCTGGAACAGTAGCACTTTGGTGAGTTTATATATCTTGGGAAGTGGTAATTAGTGCTACTTGACTTGAAGCTTATATGTGGTTTTGACTTGAGCATTAGTTGCCATCCGGCCACTAAATTTCCACCGCAAGTAATTGTAAGAAGTTTCAGGTGCTGCTTGCTTACCAATCATTGGTTTCGCAAAAAAAGTTTTGCCGCCATCAATACTAAATAATAACTCAGCACCATCGATCGAGATGGCTGAGTCTTTGAGATAGTTGGTGCCTCTAGGAATTGGTTGTTTTAAGATCAGGTTCTTGAGTGGACACCGACTATTATTTTTGGCAATGACTGTATATTTAATGATATCTCCAGGTTTAACAGATGCTTTTCCCGCAATGGGTTGAAAGATCACTTTGTTATCCTTGATCACTTTTTTATCAGCCTTGAGAGTAAGCGCGACACGCTGGGAGATCGGGAGAGAATCGACACAAGTTCTAAGCGTCGGTGACTTAGCATCCAAGGGAAATTGTGGGGTAAGCAATGTAGTTGCAATCATTCCAATGCCAGTGAGAATGACGATCGAGAACTTGGACATGGTAATCTGGGATTAAGCGGTGATGTAGATATATAAATCGAGACGATCGAACCTGAGATAAAGTTGCCTAATTAACTACTAGCATCAAATGTCAGTTTACCAGCTCCCCTCAGATTATTGGTGAGTTTCTCCTCGGTTGCGGAAGGTCTTCCTTGCAGAATCAAATTACATTAATAGCGATTGAGCATAGCCCACACTTCGTGACCGAACCTGATATCCTAGATACACATCACGAAGCTACGATTATAGACAATGACCTTAGACTGGATTAGCCCCGCCGAACGCCTCCAATCCTTGCCTCAATACGTATTTGCTCGGCTGGATGAACTCAAAGCCAGTGCCCGCAGTCAGGGGATAGATCTGATTGATTTGGGCATGGGCAATCCAGATGGTCCCGCGCCTGCACCTGTAATTGCGGCGGCGAAGGATGCCCTCGACGAAGCCACCAATCATGGTTATCCCCCCTTTGAAGGTACTGCCAACTTTCGAGGATCGATCGCCAAATGGTATTATCGTCGCTATGGTGTCACTCTTGACCCCAATAGTGAAGCACTCCCCCTGCTCGGTTCCAAGGAGGGTTTGGCACATCTTGCCCTTGCTTATATCAATCCTGGCGATACCGTCTTAGTCCCCAGCCCCTCATATCCCGTCCACTTTCGGGGGCCAGCGATCGCCGGTGCTCAGATCCATAACATCATCCTCAAGCCCGAAAATGATTGGGAAATCGATCTCCATGATATCCCAGAGGATGTTGCCCGCAAAGCCAAAATTCTGTTCTTCAACTATCCTAGCAATCCCACTGGCGCAACCGCACCCCGATCCTTCTTTGAAGATGTCGTCGCCTTTGCCCACGAGTACAAAATTTTATTAGTTCACGATCTCTGCTACGCCGAACTCGCCTTTGACGGCTACAAGCCCACCAGCCTGCTGGAAATCCCTGGGGCTAAGGAAATCGGTGTCGAGTTCCATACACTCTCCAAAACCTATAATATGGCGGGCTGGCGCGTCGGTTTTGTCGTCGGGAATAGTCAGATCATCCAAGGACTTCGCACCCTCAAAACCAATCTTGATTACGGTATTTTTGCCGCGCTCCAGACAGCCGCTCAGACAGCATTAGAACTTCCTGACGAATATGTCACCCAAGTTCAAACCCGCTATCGTGAACGGCGCGATTTCATGATTGATGGGTTATCAAAACTAGGCTGGAAGATTAAACCCACAAAAGCAACGATGTATCTGTGGATTCCTTGCGCTGTGGGTTGGAATTCTACTGATTTCGCATTGATGGTATTGCAACGAACGGGTGTTGTCTTTACGCCTGGTAATGCCTTTGGCATTGGCGGCGAAGGGTATGTCAGAATTAGTTTGATTGCCGATCTTGATAGGTTAGGTGAAGCAATTCAACGACTGATAGATGCTGGAATTCGCTACGAGTAAATCTACCATTACTGCGATATCCCCGACTTCTTGAAGCAGTCGGGGATATGTCACACAAATTAATAATGGACTCGACCTATTATTCCAGACATCGAGAGTAACAATAGATTTTTTCAACAAGCAAACTTAAATTGAGATATGCCGAGCCAACCTGTTTGGGAAAGAGAAATCAGTAATGTCTTTACCTTGATTGAGTATCCAGCCACAACTAAAGAACCACGCTGTCTAATTATTGGCGGCGATCGATCTAGATCTGATCAGACTAAAACTCTGTCACTTTTTTTCCAAACTTGGGGGATCGATCGAGAAACAATTACCAATCTTCAATGCTCGATCGTGTTCCAAGCTGTGCTAGAAATTGGGATTGTCGATGAGATAGCTGGATTTACTTTTAAAGATGCACTAGCGTGGGCTAGCGACTAAGATCGTCCAAAATAGATGCCCGACTTGTTCAAGCAGTCGGGCATCTGTCTAGCTTGGCGGTGGATATTCCGAGCTATTTGGGGGTGACGACGATCTCTCCATTCGATCGAAAGACGACATTGTGTTGAGCTAGTGGCTCTTCAGAAATAGCCGCTTGAGAGTTAAATTTGGCTAGCTTCGGTAGCGGAGTTTTTGCTTCATAGTCCGCAGCACGTCGATCTGTCGGCGCATAGTCGGCGATTTCACCAGTTTTGGTGACAGCAACTCGATAGTTCAGATTTTGGGAATGGATTGGTTTCGGACTAGTTAATGATTTTTGTAATGTAGTTTTGAGTTGCTCGGCTAAAGTGATTTTCAACTTTGGTTCAGTAATCAGCTTCCCAAAGCTCATATTTCCCTGCAAATCCGCTGTTGGGCTAATTTCGACGACTCCAGTCGGATTAAACACCACATTGAAATTACCGATCGCTTGATTGGGATCGGCACTCTGAGTTGAAAGTTGGGGTAGAGGTGTGAGCTTAGATTGGGATGGATTGGTCTTCCCTGACACTTGATAATTGACGATCTGACCATCCTGATTGACTTTGACTAGAAAATTAGCAGCTTGTTTAATTTGACCGCGTTCCTGCCAATTTTGGTCGAGATCTCGGTGTAATTTGCGTTCGAGAAATCCGATTTGAGTAGCTTCAGTAATTGTGCCAGTTTTGGTGGGGAGAGAGCTGCTGGGTGATGAGGTTGGACTTGATGAAGGCTGGGGATTGTTCGCTGGTTTGGCGGGATCTTGCGCTGCTGGTGATGTATTTGGCTTGGGTGTTGTCGGTGTGGTGACAGGTGCAGAATTAATCGATTTTGGTGCCAATACTTGAGGCGCAGGTAGTGCATGGCAAATCAAACTAGCAACAACTAAACTCGCCAATCCTAATCCCGCTGGGACAGCCTGGGCGGAGATTGGTTGGGCAATGGCTTTGCTAATTGGTTGGAGTGGAATCATGATGTCTGGCAAAGTTCTTTTGTCTGCCAAAAATTGATCGATCGCTTCTAGCAGATCAAACAACTGCACTGTAGATAAATTAATTTCAGTAGGCTTACTAGTAGCGATTGATTCCGTTTCACCCGGTTGGTTGGTATTAGCATCGATCCTAGCTGTCAGGTGATGAGTATTCTCGCGATCGCCTTTAACCAAAGATACTAAACTATTGGGTTGTTGTGGCTGTGGAGGATGGGGGATGCCACTTAAAAATTCCTGGGCATAATTACTAACTGTTGCAACTAAACTAGTCAAGAAATCTCGTCCGCCAAATAGCGGCTGTTCAGAACCGACAAAGTGACATTCAACATTAAATAAACTAGACATCAAAGGGCGAGAATCGGGGATGCCAGTGCTGGAGTTTCCATCACTTAATCCGTCTAAAACTAGGTTGCAGTTTGGCAAACTATACTGACGGCGAATAGTCATGGTGATGCTTTTCCGTAAAATTTAATATATGTAATGTGATTATATCAAGTGGTTGCGAAATGAGAAATGAATGCTTGTTCTAGATCATGCCCAGTTTTCTCTTGAAAATGGAGATCTCAAAACCGATCGATTTCCAGATCTAGTATTCTTCCAGCAGTCGGATCATGCGATCTAGCGGGGTTGACTTAGTGCCCGATTTCGTCGGCGCAGCCACTAGAGCGAGAGAATCGTTCTTTTTCTAGTGGTGATGTCCACCGACTACCTTGTACAATAAATAGTTGAGAGAGAGTAGGTGAGGTGGTTGCGATTTCACTAGTTGAATTCGAGGAAAGTCCGGGCTTCCGAAAGACCAAACTTGCTGGGTAATCCCCAGTGCGAGCGATCGTGAGGATAGTGCCACAGAAAAATACCGCCGTGAATTAGGCTTTAGGCTTTAGGCTTTAGGCTTTAGGGAACAAAAGATAGGAAAATATTCCTATTTTCTAAATACCTAACACCTAACATCTAAAGCCTAAAGCCTAGACTGGTAAGGGTGCAAAGGTGCGGTAAGAGCGCACCAGCAGTATCGAGAGGTACTGGCTCGGTAAACCCCAGTTGGAAGCAAGGCAGGAGCTATGGTTGGTCTTTTCCCTGTTCCGTTACGATCCGCTTGAGGTACTTGGTAACAAACTACCCAGATAGATAACCGCCGTCTCGCCAGAGATAACAGAACCCGGCTTACGTTCCGACTCTCTCTCTATTTTTTGAGCGCATAAAATTACTGATGTACCCACGCCGACAACAAGAGTTAATAAAGTTAATGAGTCGGTTGGGATTGCCTGGAGATACTCAGATCGACTGGAAATTGTTGGATATTGCTTTGACTCATCCGACGATGGGAGTACCCAACTACGAGCAATTAGAATTCATCGGTGATGCCGTTGTCAGATTAGCTGCTTCGGAATTTCTGTGGGAAATTTATCCAGACAAGTCTGTGGGTGATTTTTCGGCGATTCGGAAAGTGTTGGTGAGCGATCGAATTTTGGCGCAACTTGCCGATGGTTATGGATTCGATCGCTATCTCACTCTGGCAGCTTCGGCTATCGGCGATCCTTCCGGGCGAATTTCGCGGCTGGCTGATGCGTTTGAGGCGGTACTCGCCGCACTATATCTGACGACGAATAATCTCCAATTAATTCGTCCCTGGCTAGATCCACATTTTAAACAATTAGCTACTGAAATTCTCGACGATCCCGCTCGGCAAAATTATAAGGATGCGCTCCAAGAGTGGACACAAGCACACTATAAAGCCTTGCCAGAATACCGAGTACATGAAGATCCGCTCAAACTCGATCGATTTCAACGCTTTATCGCTGAAGTTTGGTTTCGCGATCGACAGTTGGGTACAGGTGTCGGACAATCTAAAAAAGCCGCCGAACAAGCTGCTGCTAAAGTAGCCTTTACTCAGTTAATGGAGCAGAAACAATAGACTTCCGGCGAAAATCAGGGGATAGGGAATAGGGGGAGATTTAGATGAGACTTTCTTGAGTATTCTCATCGAAACTTTTCCAACGCCAATTCACAACTTCTGGTAAATCGGTACCGTGGTTATAAGCATATTGACGGCATTCGATTTGACGATTTTTTAGTTGTTCTTTAGTATGTGCCCCAGCGACTTGTAATTTTGGTACCCGATCGATCGCATCAATGGCAATGGTAAATCGATCGATCTGATTATTCATCGCCAATTCTAGGGGCGTATTAATATTCCCTTTTTCTTTATAGCCCCGCACATGCAGATTCTCATGGTTTGTCCGACGATATGTCAAACGATGAATTAGCCAGGGATAGCCGTGGAAATTGAAGATAATCGGTTTATTAATTGTAAATAAACTATCAAAATCTCTGTCTGTTAAACCGTCGGCATATTCACTCGGCTGTTGGAGCGCAAGTAAATCGACAACATTAATAAACCTAATCTTCAGATCGGGAAATGACTCGTGTAAAATTGCGACAGCAGCAAGAGCTTCTTGAGTAGGAATATCTCCCGCACAGGCAATCACTACATCTGGCTCAACACCAAGATCGGTACTCGCCCATTCCCAAATCCCCATCCCTTTAGTGCAGTGGGCGATCGCCGCATCGATCGTCAGGTACTGAAGATGAGGCTGTTTGTCAGAAACGATCGCATTGATTCGATCGGTACTTCTAAAACATCGATCGGCAATTGTTAGTAAACAATTAACATCCGGCGGTAAATAGATCCGCACCACCTCCATACTTTTATTCGCAACTAAATCGAGAAAGCCTGGATCTTGATGGGTAAAACCATTATGATCCTGCCGCCATACTGTCGAAGTAATTAATAGATTTAGCGAGGCAACTTCCGCCCGCCAAGATAATTTGCGCGAAATTTCTAACCATTTAGCATGTTGGTTGAACATCGAATCAATAACGTGGATAAATGCCTCATAACTAGACAATAAACCATGTCTACCCGTTAATAAATAGCCCTCCAACCAACCCTCCAAAGTATGTTCGCTCAACATCTCCATGACTCGCCCATCAGTCGCCAGTTCACATCCATCGGCATCTGTGGGCAAATACTCACCCCACCACACCTTCTTGGTGGCTTCATACACCGCTTGAAGTTGATTAGAAGCCGTCTCATCGGGACCGAATAACCGAAAATTATCGGGATTAGCGCGGATGATATCCCGCATAAATACGCCCAATGGATAAGTATTCGAGACTTCGATCTGTTCGGGTGTCGATACATCTACTCCATACTGACGGAAATCTGGGAGGCGGAGAGATTTACGGAGTAAACCGCCATTAGCGTGGGGATTGCTACCCATCCGTTTTGTGCCTTCAGGAGCGACAGCGCGAAATTCCGATCGCAATTTACCCGTTTCGTCGAATAGTTCCTCTGGGTGATAACTTTGGAGCCAATCAACTAACATTTTTAGTTGTTTAGGATCGGTTTTGACAGCCTTGAGCGGGACTTGATGCGATCGCCAGGAACCCTCGATCTGATGCCCATCTAGCTCTTTTGGCCCCGTCCAACCTTTGGGAGAGCGGAACACGATCGCCGGATACATGGGGCGAGTGGTGTCTCCATCAACACGGGCGCGGGTTTGGAGATCATCAATAGCTTGGATGGCTCGATCGAGTGTCGCCGCCATTGTTTGGTGCATTAATTCATAGTCATCCCCTTCGACAAAGTAAGGCGTATAACCATAACCTTGCAATAATCGCTCTAATTCCTGATGGCTAATCCGTGCCAAAATCGTCGGGTTATTAATCTTGTAACCGTTCAAATGCAGAATTGGTAATACCGCCCCATCACGACGCGGATCGAGGAACTTATTTGAATGCCAAGCGGTTGCTAGTGGCCCAGTTTCGGCTTCACCATCACCGACGACAACCACACTAATTAAGTCAGGATTTTCGAATACCGCACCATAAGCGTGGGAAATACTATAACCAAGTTCGCCACCCTCATGAATCGAGCCAGGAGTTTCAGGCGTACAGTGACTTCCAATTCCACCCGGAAAGGAAAACTGGCGGAAAAACGCCCGCATCCCGTCAATATTTTCAGTTTTATCGGTGTAAATTTCGGAGTAGCTGCCTTCTAAATATACCGGAGCGAGAACTCCCGGCGCACCATGTCCAGGCCCAGCCAAATAGATGGCATTGAGGTCAAATTTGTTGATGACGCGGTTGATATGGGTATAAATGAAGCTCAAGCCAGGACTAGTGCCCCAGTGCCCTAACAAGCGATTTTTGATATGTTCGGGTTGGATCGGTTCGCGCAGGAGGGGATTGTCTTGCAGGTAAATCATGCCAGCGGCGAGGTAGTTGCAAGCCCGCCAAAAGCCGTGGATTTGATGTAATTCTGTGGGGGTGAGAGTAGGTGAAGATGTAGCGGTTGGAGTCAGATTGGGATTTATATTTGAGATAGTATCTACCACAATAATTTCCGAATTTACCCCCTTTATGATACTAATTATCTCATTCGATCGCTACTTCCTTTAGAGCGATCGTAATATCTATCGAAAGGTAGATTGAAAGAGAAAATTGCTGAATCAGTGCATCATTTGGTTTTTAATACTTCCTATGTTAGCAAACTCTCATGAAACCTACTCCCGAACAAACGCGAGAAATCATCCGCTGGGGACACCAACATCGTCAGATGCTGCGGGAAAAATATTGTCGCCAATTTGTCGCCTATAGTTCTACTCGACTATTATCATCGGGAAAGGATTGGGATTTGGTAGAAGCCCTTGCTGAAGCAGAAAAAGAACCCTATTTAGTAAAGTGGATTCCCGCCCAGACCTCAGAGTTTCAATTTTTTTGGTTTAAATATTGAGTTTATTCAAGCGGAGGAACGGATCGAATTTAAGTGGCGAGGTGAGGCTAAGTAAACCAACCTAATTTAAGCTTCTTTTTATAATATCTAGATCTACAGCGCGATCGTGGGAATAGTAAAATTTACAGGACTTTTCAGTTGAGACATCTCAACTGAATGAAAAACAGGTAATAAGTCAACATTCACAACTACCTTGGGATTCAATCAATCCTATTGGAGAAAATTCTGACGATCCTGATTCTAATTCTCCAACATCAAGCGATCGATTCTTGCAGCCGAATATGCCCATCGCGGAAGATTTGCCAACCATCGCCGACAAGCACAGCTTCGATTTGGCTTAACTGAGCCAATCGCCGCACAGAAGCTATTGCCAAGGATCGATCGACCAATTTACCATCAGGTAATAACATCAACGAGCCAGCCTGATGCGCTCTGACTAAATCGCCAGTAATCAGCGTAGTTTCTTCCAATACTAGAGCTAATTCGCCAGGAGTTTTGGAGCCATGTAATGCGATCGAATCCAGCCCAGGAACGACGACATCGTCATCAAATAACCATCGCTGAACTGGAATCGGAAAAGTACCCTTCTCGCCTCCAGGAGCCGCAATTTGGGCACCCGTTTTCTCGGCAATTTCCTGGCTGGCGCGAATATGGTCGGAATTGGTAACGACAATCCACTTAGCACCACCCAAAGACTGCAAATGCGCCCAATCGTGGTCTGAGAGGGAAATCGGCATTCAATACTTCTCGGTTAAGCTCTAAGCAGTGCTAGCAATAGAGAAACTAAGGTGTGGGTGCTGAGTTCCCGTACCAGGATGAAAAGGTTTTTTCGCTGGAAATTTTGAACGGGTCTTTTTAACAACGCGCGGGTTACTTC
>JANYIT010000218.1 GCA_025358725.1 Chamaesiphon sp. GL140_3_metabinner_129_sub | reverse complement strand
GAAGTAACCCGCGCGTTGTTAAAAAGACCCGTTCAAAATTTCCAGCGAAAAAACCTTTTCATCCTGGTACGGGAACTCAGCACCCACACCTTAGTTTCTCTATTGCTAGCACTGCTTAGAGCTTAACCGAGAAGTATTGCCGTAGATGTCTGAGCGTAGTTTCTTCTAGCCGAATCTGGTTAGCTCTTGCCGCAATCGATGCTTGTCGCTCTTGGGGTAACGCATTCAGTTCTTCAGCTAGAGTCGTATATTTTCGCATCAATTTTTCTCCTCAAGTGTCTCCAGATATCGATCGTACCGTCGCTCGGCAATTGGCAGATTTTCCTCGTACCATCGCTTGTTACCAGTCTTATTACCGCAAATCGATTGTATTCTACAAATGAAATATTATAAGTTGACTATTTCGGGACAAGATAGTGCTGATGCTAAACGATATCAGGAAAAGGATGTGAATCTGGCGATTCAAGAAATTTCACAGGCTATAGCTTTGGATGAAGATGATGAAATCAACGAAAATTAAATATGAAATGACGATCGTTTGGTCTGAGGAAGATGATTGTTATTTAGTAGGTTTTCCAGATTTTCCCGGTCAAAAATGGCGAACTCATGGCGATACTTATGAGACAGCGGTAAATAATGGCGTTGAAGTTTTAGAATCTTTAATGATTGCTTATGAAGCTAGTGGTGAATCTTTACCAGAGCCAAAAACTACTGTTATATAGTTGGGTTTCGATCGACTTTACTAGGCGAAAATCCAACTATCGGCTCTAGATAATGCCGATCTCATCGGCACTAACGGACGACGGTTCCGCGAGACAGTATTATCGCTGGGCGGTAGTCAGCACCCAATGGAGGTATTTACTGGGGTGGCGTTGCTGATTTAGGGTATGATTTTTCCCTGAAATTTAGAGTAGGGGCAATTCATGAATTGTCCCTACTCTAAATTTCAGGGATTGCCTCTAAAGTGAATCATACCTGGATTCAGCAATGCCCGTGGGATTTCACATTTTATCGACCTAACCTCCAAATCTTCGATCTTCAGGATATATTTACTTACCTTGTAAACTACATTGCAGCGGATAACGATTTCCCCGCCAAGTCGTCCAACCAGCCGCGACCTTAGTACTAGGTTGATAGCGTAACATCCAATTATTCTGCTCTGCTCCTAGATAGCGAATACCAAAGTCATTACCACGTAGATATCGCGTGGCTAAAGGCACCCACGCACTACCATTATCGCTAAATCTTCCAACGACCTTAACGCCGGACGAACTGCTACAAACGCCTCCACTACAAGTAGTTTGTGGATCGTCTACTACCAACCATTGCATTTTTGCGGGTCTACCATCGATCGTGCAATTCCACTTACCAAAATACCACTGGCTAGGAACTTGAGAAGCTTGAGCATTACTATCAAAGCAGCCTAAAGTCAGCGGTAATGCCGCTAATCCCATTAAAATTCTCTGAATCTTGTTCATTTGCTTAGTTCTATTTTTGGATAAGATTAACTACATTGACAGTTGCCTACTTTTCGTAAATAGTTCGCATTTATCCGATCGATATTGCTCCAATGGCTCGCGATTGCAACTTTCTTGTCTATGTTTTGGCTTGAAGCTCGCTTTATTTATCACTCCGGTTCGATTCAAACACCCTCTGAGTGGTTCGGATCCTGTAGACTTTAATCACGATGTATTTACTCACAGTACATATATTACAGATCGAAAATTAACTCCACAGCAGCAGCTAAATTATCAACAATTTTATCTGGCTGATATTGCTCCAATCGATCAAGATTGCGAATCCCAGACAGCACACCAATTACTTTGATCCCATGAGTCTGAGCGGCGATAATATCGGTTTCAGTATCACCAATCATCCAGGTATTTGGCTCCGGTTTCAACTCTGATAAAGCTTGCGCCATCAATTGGCTTTTATCTTTAATATCGCCTTGTTTCTGATAATCATCTGCCAGACAATAACGAAAATCTGGCGGGAAAAAGCGATCGAGATTGTATTGGTTAAAGGCTACATTTAATTCGCAGGTGCGGCGCAATGTCATGACAATCAGTGCGGCTCCAGATGATTGGATCTGTTCGAGTGCAGTGATTGCACCTGGGACGACTCGATCAAGTGATAAATATTGTAACTGATGGGCGGTTCGATCGCGAATCTGCTTGAATATCTCCGACTGAGCCGCTGTCAATCCCGATACAATTCCCACTTGTTGTTCGGAAATTTTCGCCTGTTTATACGCCCAAAATTCTGCTTTTGTCAGGACTCTAATCGACTGATTTGGCTCCCTGACTTTTGCTAAACAGAGCTGATAGACATGATAGTATCGATCGGACAAATCCATAATCGGGCCATCAAAATCGGTGATGATTCGCATTGAGTTCGAGCGATAAATTGGTTGGATGGATACTGAAGGAAATGCTGGAGCGGATGGAAAATAGCTACAGTTCAAGCAATTGAGTGAGTATTCTGATCGCTGCTCAAGCAAAAAGGCTGCGACAACGCCACCACTTTTGGGAACTATAGAACTAATACATTCCCAAAACCTAAGACAGGGCTAACCGTACAATGAACCCGAGGCTCCAGGGTAAAGGCTTTGCCCACGATAGATCGCGTACCATTCTAATTGTGGAAGACTCCTTGTCATACCGCAAATTGCTGCGTGACTATTTAAGCCAGGACAATCGATACAGCTATATCATCTTGGAGACAGAAACGGGTGCAGAAGGACTAAAACAATACCGGATCGCCCAGCCCGATGCTATTTTACTGGATTATTTGCTACCAGACATGAACGGGTTGGAATTTCTGCACGCCCTACAACAGCAAATTAAAAAGCCAGATCTACCAGTAGTACTGCTGACACGATATGAAAATGAGAATTTGGCCACCCAAGCGATCGAGTCTGGTGCCCAGCAGTATATCAACAAGTCAGAATTAACCACTGAAAATTTGCGACTATCGTTGCATAATGCGATCAAGCAGGGAGAACTCCTCCGTCAAGTTGCCGTACTCAAACTTGAAAATCAACAGCATCTAAAGGTTCTAAATCAGCAGGAAGAACAGTTACGGTTGGCATTAGCATCTGCACAGATGGGGATTTGGGATTGGGATCTCTTGACAGGGCAAGTCCACTGGAATCAAGAACATGAACTGTTGTTTGACTTAGCCCCTGGCAGTTTTGATGGCAGCTATGAAGCTTTCGATCGCTGTATTCACCCAGATGATCGCGCACCCGTCCACAAATTTGTAGTGCAAGCGATCGAAAATCATGCGATCCTCTGCCATCAATTCCGGATTATCTGGGCAGATGGCAGTATTCACTGGATCGAAACCCGGGGAGAGGCATATTTTAAGGAATCAGGAGAACCAGTGCGAATGATCGGGACAGTCGTGAATATCGACGATCGTCAGCAATCACAACAGATGTTGCGAGATCGATTAGAGCAGCAACGCCTAGTGATGGATATGACTGTGCGGATCAGGAGATCGCTCGATTTGCAAGAAATTCTCCAAACTACGGTAAATGAAGTGCGGCAGTTTCTCCACACCGATCGAGTAATTGTTTATAAATTTGCGCCTGACTGGATTGGTACTGTCATTGTCGAGTCAGTAGGTGCAGGCTGGAGATCGATCGTCCACACCCAGATTAATGATACTTGTGTCGAATCTTATATTGGCTACTTTAAGCAAGGCTTGGTGACAGTAAAATCTGATATTTACAATGCTGGTATCGATGCTTGGCATCTTAAACTCCTAGAAAGTTTTCAGATTCGAGCAAATCTAGTGGTGCCAATTCTCAAAGGGGATGAATTATGGGGATTACTAATTTCCCACCACTGCTCGGCTCCGCGTCCGTGGCAAACTACTGAAATCGATCTCGTCAAACAGTTAGCCATTCAAGTCAGTATTGCCATCCAACAAGCAGATTTATTTGCCCAAGCACAAATTGAATTGACGCAACGCAAACAAGCCGAAATGACGACGCAACTGCTCAATGCTGAATTAGAACAACGTCAGGCAGTGGAAAAACTTAAAGATGAATTTATTGGGATTGTCAGCCATGAACTGCGGACGCCACTGACTTCGATGCGTGGATCCTTGGGGCTATTGGCAATGGGTTTGATGGATAACGAACCAGAGGAGATGAAGCGGATGATCGATATTGCCGCGATCGAAACCGAACGTCTGGTTCGGATGGTTGATGATATCCTCGACCTGGAAAAATTAGAAGCAGATGGTAATACTCTAGAGCAAGAATGGTCTGATGCTCCAGCTCTAATCCAGACAGCGATCGAAGTGATGAGCAGCATTGCTGATGCCGCCGGAGTGCATTTGGAGTTAGATTGCCCACCCGTGCAGATTTGGGTGGCACCCGATCGGATTGTCCAAGTATTTACCAATCTCCTCAGCAATGCGATCAAATTTTCCCCTCCAAAAACGATTGTCTCGATCGAAGCCAAGGTGATTGACGATCCGATCATGCATAATTTGGATCGATCTGAATCAGTTCGATTTGTCTCGGCAATTCCATTTCAGCAGATCCACTTCACTATTAAAGATCGAGGGAGAGGAATTCCGATCGATAAACTCGAAACTATTTTCAATCGATTCCAACAAGTAGATGCCTCTGATTCTCGCGACAAAGGCGGGACAGGCTTGGGTTTGGCAATTTGTAAATCGATCGTCGAGCAACATCACGGTCGGATCTGGGTCGAGAGTTTGTGGGGACAAGGTAGTACTTTTTTCTTGACTTTGCCACAGCCAATGAAAGAATATCCGCAAGATCAGGGTACTTTATAAGAATCAATATGTATTAAAAGACACCAAATTATCAGAGCAGCTCCCTGATATCGCTGATCTGAGGTGTTTTGGCTCAGAAGCAGTATCGCCGCGCTCGATCTCAAGATTAACTTTTAAAAAATCGCTGATTTCTGAAAATTTCAATTACCACAGGTATGTTTTAATAATTATGAGTATCACAAGCCAAACTAATGTCAGATTCAAAGATTTGATTGCTGAATTCAATAATATTAAAACCGATGCTTTGAGTGGTAATTTAATCATCCAGGTGGCAGATAATCCTAGCTGGATGTTGTACTTTTCCTCAGGACGTTTAGCAGGTATTAGTGGCGGCATCGATGCGATCGATCGCTGGAAGCGAAATTTGGCTCTAGCTTCGCTGAATATGCCACTTGATCGACTAGTTAAATCTACTAATCATCAAGAAATATTTTTGAATTCTAATAAAATAGCTCAAGAATATGTTGCCAAAGAAGTCTTATTTGATATCATTCAATTTAGCCAAGGCAAAGGAGATCGACTGCTATATCGCTTCATTCCAATTAGTGCTAAGAATACTCATGTTCAGTCAGCTTTACCACTGCTAGAAATTCAACCAATTCTCAGTGCGACAATTTACTTATGGCAAGAGTGGCAGAAGTATGGATTCACTATTTATGCACCTAGCTCATTCCCAATTATTCAGGAATCGGCACAAATTTCTGATTTTGATGACAACAAAGATTTACAATATCTGATTGCCTCTATTGATGGGAGCAAATCACTACGTAGTCTGGCAATTCATCATCAAAAAAAGCTGATTGATGTAGTAGAATCCTTATTACCTTTATTGGCAATAGGGATCATCGACCTCTCTCCATTAAAACAATCCAATACAGCGCAAGATAGTCATCCCGATCTAATTGGTTCAGAACTAGATCTAGATGCTGCGAAGAGAGGGCACCAGCGGCTAGAAGATTCCCTCGCGCCCAACATATTTCACGAGCAGCTAGCAACTAAAAAGCCGCCACTAATTGCTTGTGTAGATGATAGTATGTCTGTCTACACAAGCCTAGAAAAAATCATCACAGACTATGGTTATCGGTGTTTTGGGATCCAAGATCCACTCAAAATTATTACCAGTTTAATTAAAAATAAACCTGATTTAATATTCTTGGACTTAGTAATGCCAGTGACAAATGGTTATGAAGTGTGCGAACAAATTCGGAAGACACCCAGTCTGGCAAATATACCAATTGTTATTTTAACTGGTAATGATGGCTTGATCGATCGAGTGCGAACTAAGTTTGTTGGTGCGAATGGGTTTCTTGGTAAGCCAATTCAATCAGCATCTATTCTGAAAATGATTGATAAATATATTGAAAATAAACAATCACCGAAAGTTGTCAACTATCATGGGCAATCTGAGCAGATGTCTATGGATGCTAGCCAGATTGTTCAAGATCATCAATTAGAGACCCTGAATAGTATTGGTAAACGAGTTTTAGTCGTTGATGACGATCGCAATATCCGCGAAGTCGTGTCAATGTGTCTGCACAAATTAAAAGGTTGGGATGTCTTGACTGCATCATCAGGACAAGAAGGTTTAAATGGAGTTCAGCTTAATAATCCAGACGTAATTATTTTAGATGTAATGATGCCAGAAATGGATGGATTGGCTTTTTTACGACAGCTTCGATCGAATCCTCACACCAGACTAATCCCGGTCGTACTATTGACCGCAAATCGCTATCTACCTGACAAAGATCTCTTAACCGAACTAGGTGTCGTGGAGGTAATCTCTAAACCATTTCTGCCTGTCAATCTGGTGCGCCAAATCGATCGAGCATTATTGAACTAGGGAGATGGGAGGTGGGAGATGGGAGGTGGGAGATGGGAGAGTCATGACCCATTACCCATTACCCATTACCTACGGAACCTGTAAATTAATCCAACCTTCCTCTGGGATATGTTGGCGATAACGACCGCAATCGGAGAATACCAACGCCATTTGTAACCCAGCATCGGGTTCGAGATTTAGATCTGCCCAAGGTACTGCAACCTCTAGACACTTATCCCAGGCTACTTGAACATTACTCGATCGAGCTTCCCAGCGATCGTAGTCCATTGCTTCCTGCAACCAAGTATACTTAGTCGTCAGATCGATCAACAACCGATGATGGAACCGATAATTAGTCGGTGCTTGACGCGGTAATTCTGCCAATGGAATCGGGCTATTATGCGTTACTTCAGTTGGATAGAACCAAACTAGATTCAACTCATTGGGAATCTCCACTCCAGGTCTCACACCAGCTTTGAAGTCCATCCGTAGATAGAAATTCAGGTGATCCACCCCATAGAAAACCCGCTGAATCAGACTAGCCTGGTGCATTGTCCCGCTAGCACCGCCAATTTCCAATCGTCCGGCAAAATTCCAATCTTGCTCGTCGCCACTCCCATCGATGATTGGGTGAATAAAGCCCTCTGGACGGTAAGTAGTCCGTCGTTCGTGGGATTCGACAGCTTGACCCAATTCAACAGGTACAGGCTCATTTAATGCCTGATAGAGAGCAACTAGATGTTCGCGGAAGAGTTGGTCGAACATCGCATCTTGATTTGATGAGTGTCCGTGCCCAAACCACCAGAACCAATCAGAACCTTCGGCGGCATACATCGCTTCCCAGGCGGCTGGATTGCTAGTCTCTGTCGCTTCGGGATGATTGGCCAGGACTTGTCTGGCATCTGTGAGCAGATCCCAAGCGCGATTCTTTGCCGGATCGCCAATCCAAGTAGTCAGACTACCATCAACCCACGAACCTGTATGCAGATCAGCAGGTGGGAAACTAGCTGTAGGGGGGAATTGATCGAGGAATTCGGAGACGGTGACGAGTTTGATGCTGTCGTCATCACTGAGTGTTTGATAGAGATGTTCGAGGAAGGGTTTACCATCGAGGTGGTAGTGTTCCCAACAGTTTTCGCCATCTAGCGCGATGGTGACTAACCAAGGTTTTTCGAGGCTGGTACCCTCATGTCCTTCTTTGGCAATCAGCGATTTGGAAATCGCATGTAGATGTCCGACTAAATCCGCCGCCGCCGCTTCTGCCTGCATCCCACTGTAGGTAAATCCGATCAAATCCGATAATCGATGATCGCGGAACACCATTGATAAGTCACCATCGGGCGTACTGACTTGATAGGGACGATACAATAGCTCTGGTTCGAGCACATTTCCCGCACCATCGCGATGGAAATATTGTTTGAGAGTATTACCTAAAATTGACTCATCTGTACATAGCCATTTGAAACCCTGACGCGCGACGTAGGGCAACATCTCTGGACTTACCGCTTGTTCTGATGGCCATAAACCCCGTGGTACGCAACCAAACCGATCCTTGTATATGTCCCAAGCTTTACTCAAGTGACGTGGAATATCTTCCGCCCAGCTAAATTGCTGTTTGGGTAAATCCATATTCGGCACGGCTACCCGTCCGACATTGGTATCTGCTAATAGGGGTAAAATCGGGTGCGTATAGGGCGTAGTCGTCACTTCCAACTGTCCTGACTCCTGCATCTTCCGATGTTGAGGGACAATCCGCCGTAATATTTCCCGCTGCTTGGAATAAATCCGCTGCCTGTCACTTAAACTAAAGTCCCGATCCTGTTTCAACCAGTGGGCGATCTCTGGATCTTCCCAGAATAACGGATCGAACCAAGCGAGATTATGCCATGCTAATAAGTCACTATAATCTCGATCAACCCACTGCTCAAAACACCACGGTTCACCATGTTCCTGACGTTGGTGATACAGCTCACTATAGCGAGGGTGAGGATCGATTAAGGTATGGTGATTGGCATCAAAAAAGTGCCGAATAATAAATTGCTTCTGAGCAGCTTGAAGTTGCTCGACGGGCATCAAAGCGAGTTCTAAGTAGGGATCGAAGGCTGTCCCAGCAATATAATCCTCCAACTGCAAAATCAATGAGGGTACCAAGTTTACCGTCTGATGCAGTTTCGGATATTTTTCTAATAATAAGATCAGATCTAGATAATCTTTAGTTCCATGCAAACGCACCCACGGTAATCGGTACTTACCATCGCGGTACTTGTACAGGGGTTGATGTTGGTGCCAGATAAAGGCGACGTGGAGAGGATGCGGCATAGATGAGTTATGAATTCATAAATAATTTAAGTGCGTGCTAATCGATATCGCTGTCTGTGACAGCACGCTGTTCGAGCAGACTGTCAAATTTTGTTCGATTCGTCTGCGATCTTAACTTACTTCTTTTGGTGAAAACATGATTCGATCGAGATTTGGATGGGGATCGCGCGGTTCGTTTACAAGACTTAATTAATTAGGGGATAGGGGATAGCTCCCTTTCATACTCCTAACTTTCAACTTTCAACTCTTAGCTGATTCGTTTCAGAGCAATCGGGATTAACTTCTGAGTTGCGGGTAGAGGTATATTCAAGATCAGATTATCTCGATCGAGACATCGATATGGTAACTTCAGTGGTGGTAAATCTCTTTGGCCCTGACGCTCCTCGCCAAATAACATCAACAATCTATCCCCAGTCAATTTGAAGCCAGAACCTAAGTTGAGTTTTGTCGCCAGCCGATGATAATTTTGGGAATTAAACGTCAACGTACTATCAGCATTTGCCTGAAATCTTGCCGTGCTACTACCAGAAAAACTTAAACTGATTTTATCAATCCTCGCACCAGTTTCTTTAGACTTTAAGGTGTATTTTTGCTCTAGATCGAATGCTTCAAATGAGGCATTATCTTTGTTAATAACAACTTTGGCATATCCCAGCATCTGTGGTTCGGTAACTTTGGCTTGAGTAAACGCTTGAATACTTGGTAGCCAATATGCACTTAAATCGTCAATTTGCCAAGTACCGACATAACAGTATGGTTCTCCCATTGGTGGTGGTGGAATCTCAATGGTGGGGTCTAATGGCGGTTTGACTGTTGTGGGCGAAGGTGGCGGTGAATCCGGTTCGGGCTTTTTCTTGGTGGGCGTTGTGATAAAAGTGTTGATAGCGAAGGGACGTAAAGCAATTTTAGATTTGGCTCGCCGATTGGATTTTCCAGTTACAGTAAAATCATACTGTTGACCGCGATTGGAATTAGTCGTCGTCAAGCATAATTGAGACACATCGCTAACAGCCGGAAAGCTAAACCTTGAGTTTGTGGGAGTAGATCCATCTGATTGAGATTTACTACTGACATCATTGTGAAAAAACCGTAATCCTTTAGTTTTGTCATAGAGGGCAAACTTGATAATCCCAACTCCACCAGTCTTGACTTTGAGGGTAATTCGGGTATCTGGCTCCACCGATAATCCATAACAAACTTCCCCTTGGGGATTGCTAGGCGATGGTGTTAATGAGCCTGTATATTTTTTTCCCAAAGCTATCGGCACAATGGTGGATGCATCTCTAGCTAGGACAGATAGAGGAGCCGTGAGGAGCAGTAACGGCAAAATTCGGAGGAGTGATAACTGAGACATATTGGTAGAGTAACAGTCGATCGATCGATTGCTATATCTGTCTAGATCTTAATGATCGAGCCTAATACAGCCAATCGTGTCGATCGGTTGCTATAAATAGTCGTATAGATACATGTTTCCCAATTAAGATTCAAACCAACCACAAAGGTTACGAGAAAGATACCAATTTAGGGGGAGACTTCTGCTCAAACACTACTATGGCGCAGAACCATGACAGATTCGATCGTTCCACCAGATATTATTTGTACCCGATCTTGTCCCATAACTAGGCGTAATTCCGTAGCTACTACCCTGAGCATGTCCCATCACAGAAGCGATCGAATTATAAAGCTTATTGAGATTAAAACATCGAGGATCGCAATGTCCTTCTGGATCGAAGGTATCCAGGGCGAAGTGAGTAGTCATCTGCGGAAAGTTGCCAGCAGCTAATGCCGCCCGCAGATAGAGGCTGGTAGCCGAATTGTACTGATGATCTGAGTAAGGTGGATTCGGCAATGTGGCAATATTTGGGTTGCTGGCACTACAGGTATTTTGATTACCTTGTTCGGAACGGGCACCAACTTGGAGGATTTCAGCAGCTACACTCGATTTGACGCGGCTATTGCGGATGTTAAAATAGTTGAGCAAGGGCTTGCAAGCACTGCGGAGACTATCTTCTTGATTTGGAGCAGCGACGGATCGATCTCCACTGTTATAGCGGGTACAGATCGCTTCTACCGACCAAGTTGCCGTGGTATAAATACGTCCACTTGCAGCAGCTAATTTTGCTTTAGCCTCTTGTTGTTCTGTGGCAATTTCACTCGCACTGAGTTCTAGATTGGTGAGTGCGGTATCGAGAGCCTGACGACGGATATCACTATTAGTCGATCTCCAAGCTTGTCGTAATAATCTTTCTCGATCAGCCTTAACTAATATATCACTGGCTTTCTCAAACTCAGTCGTCGTGGGTCGGCGAAGCGTGTAGAAATTGGGTCGAGCCAAAACCGCTGCATTTTCCCGTGGGAGAAAAGCATTGACACCCAATCCCAGGGGACCTCTACCTAATTGACGCTCTCGATCGAGCACGCTAGGCGACATGATCACTGAAGTATCATGTAAAATAAACCGAGGATCAGTCAGCGCATTAACAATGGCATTACTACTGAGATTACGACTGCGGAGATAGGCAGAAATCTTATCCCGCTCGCCTAGTGAAAGTCCCCTATTCGTATGATTAATCGGCGATTGTGGTGGACTGGGAATTTGGGTGGGAGTAGTTGGAATAGTTGGCGGCGTGGGACTAGGAGTAGTAGGTTTATTACCACCAGGCAGTGGATTCTTCGGTAGC
Organism: Chamaesiphon sp. GL140_3_metabinner_129_sub; assembly: GCA_025358725.1. Taxonomy (GTDB): domain Bacteria; phylum Cyanobacteriota; class Cyanobacteriia; order Cyanobacteriales; family Chamaesiphonaceae; genus Chamaesiphon. The sequence goes on along the minus strand of JANYIT010000218.1, from coordinate 2,030 downwards.
GGGACCGGGATTGGTAGTTGAAATTCGTCCGGTGTTGGGATTGATGTTGGGGTTGTCAAACCTGGTTCTATAGTTCTTTGCGCAATTGCTCTACTAGGAAATGCTACAGAACTTGAATTAATAGCGATCGTATAAATAATAGGTGCTAGAAATAATACTATAAAGGTAAAAATACGATTAGAAAATAAACTAATTTTAGACATAGATGCTGACGCTGATTAACTATCTCAATATGAACTAATCTCGATTGATTTAGTTCCATTGTAAACTTGAAAGGGTCGTGTTTCTGCTAGTTTGACCTGCTAGTCTTTGGCAAACATCAGTCATTTAATTCTAAACAACCAAATTATTAGCGATTTTTACTTCCAAAAAATTTATGCTATCTACAATCTTTAATTGTCCCTCATTACCTCTCATTGGCGGAGCCGCTTCCCTCGAAAATCAATATCAACAAATTCGTCAAATTAGTGAAAAAATTTGTCAACCGCTAGCCGTAGAAGATTATACAATCCAGAGTATGCCCGATGTAAGCCCCCCTAAATGGCATTTGGCGCATACTACCTGGTTTTTTGAAACCTTTGTACTGCTGCCGCATTTACCAGGATATACAGTCTTTCACCCGCAATTTGGCTATCTATTTAACTCCTACTATGAAGCTGTCGGCGCACGTCACCCGCGCCATCAAAGGGGAATGCTCTCCCGTCCTACCGTAGCAGAAGTGTATCAGTATCGCGCTCATGTCGATCGAGCCATGATGACATTACTTTTGGAAATATCTAAAAATCCCAACTTAGCAGATCTAATCACCTTAGGGCTACATCACGAACAACAGCATCAAGAATTACTGCTGACCGACATCAAACATCTTCTGGCACTAAATCCACTCCAACCGATCTATCGCCATAATTTACAACATCATTTAGAGCCTGCTGATAGCACTTTTGAGTGGCTAGAATATCCAGGCGGCTTATATAGTATTGGGCATCAAGGTAGTGAATTTGCCTTTGATAATGAATCCCCGCGTCACCAAATATATTTACAAGACTATAGATTAGGCAATCGTCTCGTTACGAATGGAGAATACCTAGAATTCATTCAAGCAGGCGGCTATCGAGAGTCTAAATATTGGCTAGCTGAAGGCTGGGCGACAGTCCAAACTCATCAATGGCAATCACCATTATATTGGGAACAGATTGACACTAGGTGGTGGGTAATGACACTAGCTGGATTGCAACAATTAAACATGCAAGAACCAGTTTGTCACGTTAGTTTTTATGAAGCTGATGCTTATGCTACTTGGCGAGGAAAGAGACTCCCTACCGAAGCTGAATGGGAAATTGCTACAGTTAATATGCCCCAAATTGGTAACTTTTTAGATGGCGATTATTTGCACCCTGTACCCGCAAATAATCTTCACCATCAGTTTTTTGGTGATGTCTGGGAATGGACACAAAGTGCCTATTTACCCTACCCTGGTTTTCAAATTGCCGACGGTGCGATCGGTGAATATAATGGTAAGTTTATGTGCAGTCAAATGGTCTTGCGTGGCGGTTCCTGCGTTACTTCTGTCAACCATATTCGTCCCACTTATCGCAACTTTTTCCCACCTTCTACCCGCTGGCAATTTTCGGGAATTCGCTTGGCGAGTTAAGTTCGATCTCCAAATTTTCGCGCGAACCGATAGTGATGGTCAAAATCCTGGGAGGTTCGCGATCTCATTGTGCATCGGGGTTTGAGCTATTTTTGTCTGCTATGTGGATCTGTCTAAAGGTATGGGGAATCATAGGATCGCGGAAGTCGTCTTTCAACTTGCTGATATCAGTAGGTTTGAGATGACCGCCGGTTGCATCCAGTCTTCGGGCTGGATGAGGATTGGAACAAGATGTGGCTATGAAGTAGTCGGTGTGTGGCGGGGTTGCATCCAGTCTTCGGGCTGGATGAGGATTGGAACCTGATGCCATATCAGGTACGTCAGTGGGTTTACCGGTTGCATCCAGTCTTCGGGCTGGATGAGGATTGGAACAGAAACG
>JANYIT010000163.1 GCA_025358725.1 Chamaesiphon sp. GL140_3_metabinner_129_sub | reverse complement strand
GCCCCTACCTCGATTGCGCTTCTATACAGTATCATATATATAAACCTGTTAAACTACGTCGCTAAAAAGAGGTACTGATGCAAACCATCCTTTTGAGCCATGAAAATGTTGGCAAAATTGCAGAACAAATGTATGAAAATAGCATCAGACAAAAAGTAGAATCGGCAGAAAACATTGGCAAAATGGTCATCATCGACATTGAGACGGGCGATTATGAAGTAGACAAAAATGGTTTACAGGCAGCGAAACGTCTGAATGCCAGACATGAAAATACTCGACTCTTTGGCATCCGCATCGGTTACAATGTTGCGGCTTCATTTGGCGGCGTGATGGAGAGAGTGAGCCTGTGATTTCTGGCATCGTAACCGATCGACATGCTATCGTTAGTATAGTTTTTCGTACTTTATATCGATCGGATCTATCGATCGATTTCGTGATAGATCCGGGATTTACCGATGAACTTTGTCTACCACCAGAAACAGTATTTTTGTTAAGATTGCCCTTCAAATAAAAGAGAAAATTGTGAAAATTAAAGTGGTCATTTGGCAAGAAGATGACGTTTGGTGCGGTTCTGTACCTGCGCTACCAGGATGTCATACTTGGGGTGATAGCTATGAACATTTGCTAGAAATGCTCAAAGATGCGATCCAAGGCTGGTTAGAAGTTGCTAGTGAGCGAAAAGAAGCTGAACCAGAAAAGCAGTTAGTGGAGATATCTCTATGAAAGCAGTTTCTGGCAAGATGCTTTGCAAAATTGTAGAGCGAAACGGCTGGGAACTGAAACGTATTTCTGGTAGCCATCACATTTATATTAAGGATGGTATTGATGCTATTCTTTCAGTCCCAGTTCACAGTAATAGGGATCTCCCAGTCGGTACATTGAGAAGCATTATGAAAGATGCCGAACTTACTGAGGAGGATTTGACGTAGCCGATCGAAGGTATCATAATTCAGTCTGACAGATCGCGGCCTAAACCGAATCAGATCGATTCATCAAACGTCCCCACCAGTTCATCCCCAACAATTGCTCTCCTTCTGGCTGGAGCCAGAGCAGGGGGATCAGAGATAGCAACCGGAGGATGCTGGAAATGGCAAATAAACCTGTCAAGCCACCCAAAGCATCAATACCAACGAGTCCGCCACCGACAACTGTACCCAAGGCACCGCTAATGCCTGAGATCGCGGCAGTAATCCCGAAGTATTGCGCTTGATGTTGATGGTGAGAAATTTCGATTTGGAGATTGTTAATGCACAAATCGATCGCCGCACTCGCGCCGCCGTTGAGAATGTAGAGTAGGGGCAAACCCAACCAGAGCGAGAGATTGTCTGTGCCTACAGCTAGCCATAGCAGGGGCAATACTGCCATCACTAGTCCCATTCCAACCAGGGGGATGCGGTTGCCGATTGCGTCGCTCCAGCGTCCAAAGGGAATCAGCAGTGCGAGGTTCGCCGCCGATGTCAAGCTATTGTAGAGCGTCACCCAGCTCAAGTCGATCGATAAGTCTTGGAGTAGATAGAGATTAAAAAATGGCGCACTGAGATTGAGCGCAAACATCCACAAACTGAAGTAGAGCAGAAATATCTGGAAATGGCGATCTTTGGCGATGGTGGCGATCGCCGATTCAGACTGTAGGACTATTGAAGTAGTTAAAGAATGCTCAGGGGTGGAATTGCGCTCAACATTGCTAGTGACTGGCTGAATCTGCGCTTGGGGATGGACATCTACCATTTGCCATTGACAAACCATGCTGATGAAACCTGCAACAATGCCAACTCCCAACGCAATTGCAAATCCTTCTAGTTCACCCCTAGGATAATTCGTCACCCAAACACCAGCAATCGCCACCACCATGAGATTGGTTAAATTAGCCGCAGTATTCCGGATGCCAAAATATCTACCGCGCAATTGTCTAGGTACTAAAGCCGCCATCCAACTCAACCAAGTTGCACTTCCTAGCCCTCCGAGCAGGTGACTGACAGCGACTACAACCATTGTCCAGATTGCCATCGATCGATCGTCGATCAGATCGCGACTATATAAAGCAATGCCGAGTAACAGGAATACCCACACAAATCGGGCTGGAAAATAGATACTGGAACAATAGCGCAGCCGACTATTAAATCGATCGCCCAACCAGGCTCCAAAGGGTTGTACGATATTAGCTAGCATCGGAATCGCAGACAACATCCCAATCTCAAAAGAATTTGCCTGGAGATTTACGAGAAAATTACTCAGTAGTACTCCACTCGTCAGATTGGAAAATATCGCTGCAAACACACCATCGATCGAGGATGCCTTGAGACTGCGGCGAATCTCGCTGGCGGGAATCCGCCCGATGGCTGTGGATTTAGGTAGAATTGCATCCTGTAGCTCGATCTGACTGGAATTTACGATATTTAGATCTAGATCCACACATCACCTCGCGATTAAACAGCAGTAATTAAAATCTAGAACCGATCTATCGTTCTAATTCTGCAAAAAATTCATACTGACAAATAAGATGAGATTCGATAATACAAAGCCTGTCGGGACGATCGATCGAGCTAGATACTGAACTTTGTGTGCTCGATGATGATTGTCTTTCGTTGTCGATCGATGTGCCACGATCAGCACCAAAATCGCAACTAAGATTGTCATAAAACAGATCATTGTAAACCCATCCATCAGGGTTAAATAACCCACATGCGGTAATTTGTCATTAATCACCATTAGTAGCGCAACTACCGTTAATAGATTCGTAAAAGCAATGCCAATTTGGGTAGAAAATTCCTGCGGATCGATCCAAAATACCGACCAAGATGCGATCGTAATCAGCAACAGTGGCATCATTACCTTGAGAATGTAAAACCCATAATTGCGCTTAACTTGAACTTCTACTGTCACCCGTGAATAGTGTTGTTTTTCGGGTGGAAAGAAAGACCTACCATTAATACCTGTAACCGCCCCAATCTGCCATTCTGAGAGCGAAACAAAGCTATCCGTTCCAATGCTAATTTTAGCAGGATCTGCTACTAATTTTACCGATCGATCGTCGTACTTTAGCGATTCTAAGACAACTTGCAATGACTGTCGATCGAATGGGGATTTTTGCAATTCTAGCCCAGAGGAAAGTGTCTTCGCAAATCGCTCCTGTGCCTGAACGGTTCCATCCGGCAAAATATCTACTGAAGTATCCGAATTTGTGGAAGATTTAAAATTGACCATTTCCATTGCTGGATGCCAAATCCGATCTAAACTAGATGCTCTGCTGGTTTCATTTTGCTGATGTTTGTAAGCCAAACGGGGATCGCGCCAGCTATACATCAAATATCCAGCCGCATCAAAAGTTTCTGATGTTTGATTGATATCTGCAAGATTGCTGACATGTAGCCCGACTGATACTTTGATGGGTGCTTTACTGATAGGGGTTGATTTCAGCAGATCGGCTTCACTTAATTTTGAGTTATCCGCATTTGCTGGGGCTTCAGGTGCCGACTGAGCCACCAGCATAGACTCGATCTTGGGTAGTTCATTTGAGGCAAAAGGGGGCTGTTGTGCGACGATTGAGCGTCCACTCAGGGCAATCCAGCAGGCTAATCCTACAGCAATAAGCATAACGCACCACCGCACTTGGTTTTGGCGCAACTTGCTGTAATGGAAACCTTTCAACCGGATATTTTTCATCCCTCAACCCCAATCTTGTAAATACTTTGCGCCAAAGACACTGTTAGTTAATCATTCTTGCATTAGTTCGATCGCTTCGATCTCGATTAGCTTTGCTGGAGAATCGATCGAATCGAGAAGCTATTTGCGCTAGTGTGAGAAGATAAAGACTCTCGCATAATTGACAGCGATCTACCGTGGCTCAAGTTATTCTCGAAAATATCTACAAAAGCTATACTCCTACTACTACTAGCAAGAGCAAGCCTAAAACAGCAGATCTTACCGTTTCAGAAAGTGTCCTCCGGCGGATAAATTTGACTGTAAACAACGGTGAATTCATGGTGCTAGTGGGCGCATCTGGCTGTGGTAAAAGTACTCTCCTGCGGCTAATTGCGGGCTTAGAGACAGTGACGGCGGGGACGATCCGGATCGGCAAGACACTAGTAAACGATCTACCTCCCAAGGAACGGGATATTGCAATGGTGTTTCAGAGTTACGCCCTCTATCCACACATGCGGGTGTACGACAATATCGCCTTTGGATTGCGGCGGAGTCAATCTTTCGATACCTCGGCTCTAGTTCCAAAAACAGATGGTTTACCGCCCCAGGTGGAGAATTTTCTCGTAGAAATTACCAGAGGATTTCCCCGTGGTTTCCGGTACATTTCACCACGAGAAAAAGTCATCGCTCAGAAAGTTCGACAAGTTGCCGAAATGTTGCAAATTGAGGGTTTATTAAATCGTTTTCCCAAGCAACTTTCGGGGGGACAAAAACAGCGGGTAGCATTGGGACGAGCGATCGCGCGTAACGCTCAGGTATTCTTAATGGATGAGCCATTATCCAATCTCGATGCCAAATTACGGGCAGAAACTCGGACTCAAATCGTCAAATTGCAGCGTCAATTAGGCACGACTACAATTTATGTCACCCACGATCAAACTGAAGCGATGACAATGGGCGATCGGATTGCGGTAATGAATCAGGGACAAATTCAGCAAGTCGATACCCCGTTGGAGATCTACAATCATCCAGCCAATATTTTCGTCGCTCAATTTATCGGTTCACCGCCGATGAATTTGATTCCAGTTCAAGTGAAGTTACCACTATCGATCGGGAATAAACAATTTCGGATTACCCTAGAAGCAGAATGGGAAACATTATTGAGTGAGTATTCGACTCGATCTTTAGTAATGGGGATTCGTCCCGAACATTTAACTATCGGCTTACCAGCAACCAAGAATTTTCATGGGATTGTTGAGACGGTAGAAGCATTGGGGAATGATACTTATATTGCTGTCAAAGTTCAGGATTTAGAGCAACCCGATCTGACGCTCCAAGTTCGAGTTTCACCAGATAAATTAGTTGCGGTTGGTGAAGAAGTTTGGCTGTCGGTAGCCACTGATAAAATTCATCTGTTCGATCGAGATACTGGTTTGGCAATTAGGGTTGTGAATTGAGATCGACTCACATTTCTTCACTGATTGTGACATTGGGCTTAAAATAGTAAAGACGGCTTTAGCTTCTATCTAAAGCCGTCTTTCAAAAAAAATTTCCAATAATAACAACCATAGCATATGTCAGAAGAACGTTTCGATCGTCTTGAGAGCCAACTAACACAAGTTATTCAGGCTATTGGCACCATGCAACAGAATATGGATACCATGCAACAGAACATGGCTACCATGCAACAGAATATGGCTACTAAGCAGGATTTAGCTGCTGTCGAACAAAAGGTATCTGGGATCGAACAAAAGGTATCTGGGATCGAACAGAAGGTATCTGGGATCGAACAGAAGGTATCTGGGATCGAACAAAAGGTGTCTGGGATCGAACAGAAGGTATCTGGGATCGAACAGAAGGTATCTGGGATCGAACAGAGTGTCAATGCCTACGCTATCGCATCGATAGTGTCGAGGGTGCTGTAGCTGTGGTCATTCGCAATACATTCACAGCTCACCAAAATTTTGTAGACGATCTGAATTTCGATCTGTTAAATAACGAACGGAAAACCCGTCGATTAGATCGTCGTGTTGCTCGGTTAGAACGCAAAGACCTCGACGATTAATCGTTTTTATTTTAGACTCACATCTGGGGATAAGTTTGCGAAATATCCGTAATTATGCGGGTTGATATATATGGTAAAAATTACTATAATTAATTTATTGTTTAATTTTATATTTACTATATATGACCCAGCTACCTATACCCCAGCATTTCCAATCAGAGACAGTCGGCGAGATTTGGCGCGTACCGTATCAAGATCGATCGAGTGAAGCCAGAACGTGGGCACAACAACATCAGCTCAGACCGACATCCCAGACACAGACTAATGTCAGGCTATTGCTAATCGACGTGCAAAATACTTTCTGCTTGCCTGGTTTTGAACTATTTGTAGGTGGTAGAAGTGGGCAGGGTGCGATCGAGGATAACGTCAGGCTGTGTGAGTTTATCTATCGCAATTTAGGTGAAATCGACCAAATTATTGCAACCCTGGATACTCATCATCTTCACCAGATCTTTCATCCGATTTTTTGGATTGATGAGAAGGGCGAACACCCCACGCCAGCGGTGACGACGATTACCCCTGAGGATGTGAAATCGGGGAAATGGCGGGTTAATCCTAAATTTGGCGATGAGTCGCCAGAACAGCTTCAAGCGTATGCTCTGCATTATGTACAGCAGTTGAGCGATGGCGGTAAATATCCGCTGTTAATTTGGCCGTATCATGCCATCTTAGGCGGTATCGGTCATGCTTTAGTGCCTGCTGTGGAGGAAGCGATTTTCTTTCATGGGATCGCGCGAAATAGTCAGGCAAGTTTCTCGATTAAAGGAGATCGAACTTTGACGGAAAATTACTCAGCTTTGGCTCCAGAGGTTTTTACAAACCAATTTGGCGATCGGATTGCTAGTAAAAATGATAGTTTAATTCAACATTTATTATCGTCAGATAAGTTAATTATCGCCGGACAAGCACAGAGTCATTGCGTTGCTTGGACGGTTAACGATCTATTAGCAGAAATTAACTCGATCGATCCGCAATTAGCAAGGAAGGTTTATTTACTAGAAGACTGTACTTCTCCAGTAGTAATTCCTGGGATAGTTGATTATACCGCCCAGGCTGATGCTGCTTATCAACGGTTTGCAGATGCAGGGATGAATATTATTAAGTCAACTGATGACTGGTCATTTTTAGCTAATAATATTACTTGAACATCAATTAGTCAAACACCACCGTTTTATTACCATATACCAGCACCCGATTTTGGAGGTGATGACGTACAGCTCGTGCTAAGACGATTCGTTCGAGATCCTTTCCTTTTCTAATCAGATCGTCCACATCATCGCGGTGGGTAACGCGGACGACATCCTGCTCGATAATTGGCCCAGCATCAAGTTCTGAGGTAATATAATGACCTGTTGCACCGATGATTTTTACTCCTCGCTCGTAGGCTTTATGGTAAGGATTGGCACCAACAAAAGCGGGGAGAAAGGAATGGTGAATATTGATAATCTGATGACTGGGAAATCTATCTATAAATTCTGGACTAATAATTTGCATGTATTTAGCGAGAATTACTAAATCGATTTTATATTCCTGGAGTAATTCTAATTGCCGTTGTTGCTGCTCTTGTTTATTATCCTTAGTAATTGGTAAATAATGATAGTCAATCCCAAATTGTTTGGCGATCGATTCGAGATCGGGGTGATTGCTAATAATTAACGGAATTTCTGCTAAAAACTCTCCTGCTTGTTGTCGCCAGATCAGATCTAGTAAGCAGTGATTTTGACGACTAACCCAAATTGCCATGCGCGGCACTGCATCAGAAAAGTGGATCTCATAAGTGCCATCTAAAGGTTGAGAGATCGCCCCAAAAGCTGGAGCGATTAATTCCCGTGGTAGATTGAATCCTTCAATGTGCCATTCAATCCGACTTAAAAATAAACCTGCATTAAAATCGGTATGGTGATCTGCATGGACAATATTTCCACCATTAGCATAGATAAAGTTAGCAATTTTCGCAACTAATCCACGTCGATCTGGACAAGAAAATAAAAGAGTAGCTGTTGGTTTCATCCTATTAAAATTTAGGCGTTGCTGAATTGATGTATGATTCATCATTTTTGGAACAAACAATTATCCTAGTCTCCCATCTCCCATCTCTCCCCTCTAGTTTTTCATACCTGAATTCAGCAACGCCAAAATTTGATAAAATCTGATCTTACGATTGACGATAAACATCTCGATCGCGTGCTAAACAAAACCCGATCGAATGTCGTAAACTACGATTTCCCCAAATTAAAAATACTACAATTGCACTAGCAGCCATCCCCGTACCGATTGTAAAAATACCTGGATATCCCAAGTCTTTAACAACTAGCCCAAATACAGGTGCAGCGATCGCAATTCCCAGATCTAAACCAGTTAGACATATTGATAATACCTGCCCTCGCTGATGAGGTAAAGATCGATCGGATACCAACGCAACTGTCATTGGGATCAAAGTTCCGCTCCCCAATCCTTCTAAAATTGCGCCAAAGATAAAACTCAACTCGCTATTTGCAGTAGCCAAACAAGCAACACCAGCAGTATAGCAGCAGAGACTTCCAGCAATAAATATACCTCTACCATATCGATCGGATCTGCTACCCATTAACGATCTAGCACTGAAACTAGCCATCGCCGCGATCGTGTAGAATAAACCAGGATTGAAATTAATATGAATAGTATTGATATATAACGGTAAAAATGTATGAATTGCACCGAAGGGAAAACCAATTAGTAACAATATTAAAGCTGGAATACCCAAAGCTGGATTAGTTAATATTTTCCACATCGAAATCTTGGCTAATGGCTCGATTTCCTGTTGCTCAATTTTAGTGCGTGGTTCGTGTAATCGATTGGCAGATATAAATGAGATCGCGCCAGTAATTACCGAGATCCAAAAGATCGCACTATACATGCCACCTACTTGTAAATAACCACCAATCGCGGGGCCGATCGCCACACCTAAAGGGTTTGTTAGGCTCATCAAGCCGATGATTTCGCCCCGTTGTTTGGGTGGAGCCAAATCTACAACCAAAGCACTATAAGCAGTCGCAAAAGCGGCGATACTAATCCCATGAAATGCCCGAATTACCATCAACCAGGGAATCGAAGTAACAGTCAGATAACCCAACGGTGCGATCGCGACAACCGCAGTACCAATTAATAAGACTACTTTGCGTCCTCTAGTATCTGCTAATTTACCGACAATTGGCCGTGTAGCTAATAATCCGATCGCAAAAGCACCGATAATTAAACCAATTTGTTGCTGATTAATGCCGATCGCATCTAGATAGGCAGGTAGTGTTGGTAATAAAACTGCAATACTCGTCCAAAATAATAAGCCCGTGATAAACAACACGAGCAAATCTTGCCGCTGTTGCGGTTCGAGTTGATTCAAAGTTTTCATTTTGGAAATTGGGGTTTTTGTGAGGAAAACTTTGAATAGATTTGTCTGCTGTAGGAGCACGTTGTAGGGGCAATTCATGAAGCCTCTACAACGTGCCCAGGGCGAATAACTAGTATTTAAGCTACTTTATGCTCGCTCACATGAGTCGAGCTAATCCATTCTCCCTTGTCATTGTAACTACGAATCAATCGCTGGCGTTCATTGTCCGACAATAACCAACCCGCCTCGACGAAAAACGGTTGTCGGTGACTAATTTGTAACGGCGTATTGCTCGAAACCCCATCAGGCAATAATAACACCCGCCTGGGCGTGGCTCCCTCCTCAAAATGGAGTCGATTACTCTCAATCTTCGCAGTTGAAGAAATCGTGCGACTACCAAAAGATAATTGTTGCTGTAAAGAACCGCCCATCTCTTTAATTTCCAAGCTCACAGCAGAACTCTCAGACGGTTTCCAGTCTGAGTAGACAGTAACTGCCGTTCCTTCCCATTTACCCAATAACTGCTCTACCGTCAGCGCAGGGCGCATGATCGCATCCGTACCGCTGCGAATTTCGCGAATCAGCGTCAGACTATTAAAACAGCCCTGGTTGTCAAATAATTGTACCAATCTCGATCGACGATTTCCCGACACAAAACCATACTCTGCCCCAAATTCCGCAAAGGGAGCCACTTGAAGCGAACCTTTAGAAAAAGCACCCGTGTCGAAAAACACCGCTTGTCTGCCCACAGAGCGGTATTCTTGGACATTATCAACTGTCGGTTGTTCGCTAATATTATTGGCAAAGCGGCGAACTCTAAACCTTACCAGTTGGTTATCTTCCAACCCTTCCAGCGTCAGAATCGAAGGTGTCGAATCGAGCAATTCACCATCAGTCGAAACCTGAGTAAACGATCCTTCCCATTCTCCAAGATTCTTCAGGAAATTTCCCCAATTATTTTCCATACATACCCGCGCTCAATTTTTGGTAAGTGGATTCACCAAACTCAGAATCCGCCTCATTAAGCGTAACAGATTAATCAAAATCACTGGGAAATTGGACGTTGCTGTGATTCCAAGACTTCTCGGTTAAGCTAATAACTAGTTAGTTTGCGTTAAAATAGATCGTAAGAAATTTAAACTAAATCATGTTCGAGATTTCTAAAAACCTCAGTATTTCGATCGGTGAAATCGATCTTAGTGCTATTCGATCGCAAGGTGCTGGTGGTCAAAATGTCAATAAGGTAGCGACTGCAATTCATTTGCGATTTGATATTATGGCATCATCATTACCCGATCGATATAAAGATCGGCTGCTCCAATTGCGAGATCGCCGGATCACCAGTGAGGGTATTGTCATTATTAAATCCCAGGAACACCGCAGCCAAGAGCGCAATCGAGCAGAAGCCTTCGACAGGTTACGTTCGCTGATTTTGAGTGTAGCTGTAGTTGTACTGCCTCGGAAGCTGAGAACGCCCAGTCGGGGACAAGATCGGCGACGATTGGAGGAAAAGAAACGACGATCTCAGGTAAAGACATTGCGGAAAATAATAGAATAGACTTTCGGCAGAAGTTAGGAGATAGGGAGGCATTTTTGATGAAAACATTACTAGAAATGATTATTTTTTACGTTTGTAGGTGGTCTAAGTAGATCGATAAATGAATAGTTTGAAAACCATTACTCTCCAGAATCTACTATGCATTGGTGAAGCTTCAACTCTGGATCTAACAGATACAAATCTCCGTAGTTTCACTGATTGATCACGTGCAAATATTCAGTTATATTATTAGCCGTGGCATTAGTATTTAATCTTAAACTTTAAAATTTTATGACTGGTGCGGCGATCGCAATCTCCTTCGGGATCTGTCTACTATTTGTCGCATGGCTGCAACGAGATCGGCTAAGTATTGGCAGAAGAAGCGATGCAGCTAGCCGTAAATTTCGACCGCAACATCTTCACCTAGAGCGTAAGTTACTAAAACTACTAGGTGGTAATCGCAGTACAGCGCATCGACTAATTCAGCAATCTCGGCGCAGATATCCAGAAAAATCTGCGGATTGGCATTGGGAGAAAGCTATTTACGATCTAGAACGCGATCGATGGCGATAGTCAATAGTAAACAGGGAATATTAAATAGTAGGTAAGTTTATCAATTGCGATACATGGAATATATACCTGGAGTCATAGCTTATTTTACTGGTGGATATATATGTTGTGTAAGTAGAGTATTTGTCTGGACTATTGCCTCTCATTGGTCAAAAATTTGGGTTGCAGATGCGAGTCAAGCAGATAGTCAGATTTTATCAATGACATTTGTACTGACATTATTAATTGTGTTTGGGATTGCTATTCTGATTTGGTCGATCGCCAATCATATTAACTATAAGTTTACCGAAAAAGGCTTTATTGCTAATGCTGCGGCTGGGATTGCAATTGCGATCGCGATCGGCCAAAATGACTGGCTGACTGAAATTGCCAAACAACTAACTTATGCGAGTTAGGAGTTAGGAGTTGGGAGTTGGGAGTTAGATCCCCGTTTTTTAGTTAGCGGTTCGATCTCCAGGGTTGCGCTAGGATAAGGTGTGTGTAACTTTGACTGAATCTATATGGCAAGAGTGCCGATGCTCACTTACGATCGCGGGACATTACTCCTACATCCACCACCACGGGGTAGAGGCTGGATGGAGTATGCCACGTGGGACGATCGAGTGGAAAAATTTCGGATTCCAGGAATTAATTATCGGGAAGTCATTGAAGCACTCCAGCAGGAAAACACCGATTTTTTCGATAAAGCGAAAGCCTTTGTTTCACTCGAATTGAACTCTCAGCTCAGTCTCGAACCTTACCCGCATCAAGCAGCGGCTCTACTGGCTTGGAAACAGGCAGGAAGGCAGGGTGTGATCGTTTTGCCGACTGGAGCGGGGAAAACCCTAGTTGCCCAGCTTGCGATGGTTTCTACCCCCCGCAGCACGTTGATTTTGGTACCGACGATCGACTTGATGCATCAGTGGTACGCGCAGTTGTTGACGGCGTTTCCAGGTACGGAAATTGGTTTACTCGGTGGGGGTTCTCGCGATCGCACGCCGATTTTGATTTCGACTTATGATAGTGCGGCAATTCAGATCGAATCTTTGGGTCATTTATATGGTTTATTAATCTGTGATGAATGCCATCATTTACCGACGGATTTTTATCGGGTAGTTGCGGAATATTCGATCGCTCCTTATCGACTGGGATTGAGTGCTACTCCAGAACGGGGTGATGGTAAACATCTAGATTTAGAGACCTTAATCGGTAAAGAAGTCTATCGTCAAACAGCAGCAGATTTAGCAGGTTCAGCTTTAGCTCCCTATCGAGTCGAACAGATCAAAGTTAAATTAAGTGATGAAGAACTCAGTCGATATCACAAATTAATTGAAGAGCGCGATATTTTCTTACGTAGTCAAAAAATCTTCTTTGGCAGTATCGATGGTTGGCAAAAATTTATTAAGGCAAGTTGTCGATCGACAGAAGGCAGACGAGCAATGTTAGCCCATCGGGAAGCTAAAGAAATAACCCTATCAACTAATGGTAAATTAAGAATTTTAGCCGAAATACTTGATCGACATTATCCCGAATCTACGCTAATTTTTACCAGTGACAATGCCACTGTTTATCGGATTGCCCAAAGTCTATTAATTCCAGCAATTACTCATCATACTCCAGTCAAAGAACGTCATGAGATTTTGACCCACTTCCGCGAAGGTACCTATAATGTTTTGGTTGCATCTCAAGTATTAAATGAAGGTGTCGATGTACCAGCCGCAAGTATTGCCGTGATTTTATCCGGTACCGCTTCCCCACGAGAATATATTCAAAGATTGGGGCGAATCTTACGCAAAGGAAAAGCTGATAAACAAGCAGTTTTATATGAGGTAATTAGCGAAGGTACGAGTGAAGAGCGAGTTTCCGCTAGACGACGTGGGGAGATGCCTGAAAATAATAAACCAGAACCAACTAAAGTAATTCAGCTACCAATCAGGTATAATCAAAACGTCGAACCATCGCGCAAAGTTGCAGAACCAAATCCCGATCCTCAACCTCCAGATCCTGACGGTAAATTAAAATATTAATTCAGTTGACAGTCGATCGACAATAATCGTAGGGTGTGTTAGCGATAGTGTAACGCACCCATGTATCGGTGTTGGTGCGTTACGCTGTCGCTAACACACCCTACGCAAGCTAATTTCATGACTAAACAAATAATCCAAACTAATCTAGCACCCGCACCAGTTGGCCCATACAATCAAGCAATTGCTGTAACTGGTAAAATGTTATTTGTATCGGGACAAATTGCGATCGATCCAGCAACCAACCAATTAGTTTATGATGGCGATGTTGCCAAACAAACCGAGCAAGTCATGGCAAATCTCGCCGCGATTTTGAAAGAAGCTGGAGCAACGTTTGAAGATGTTGTCAAAACTGGAGTATTTCTCAAAGACATGAATGATTTTGTGACAGTTAATGGAGTCTATGCTCGTTATTTCGACGAAGCAACAGCTCCAGCTCGTGCTTGTGTCGAAGTCGCACGGTTGCCAAAGGATGTATTAGTCGAGATTGATTGTATTGCCGTAATTGGATAAATGCCTAAATATTCTTTAGTCATTCCGGTTTATAACGAGGAAAGGATAATTCCGGCGTTATATCAGCGCGTAAGTGCGGTGATGGATCGATTAGATGATACCGCAGAATTGATCCTAATTAATGATGGTAGTAGCGATCGCACGTTAGAATTATTACGGGAATTGCACGATCAAGACGACCGAGTAGTATATTTAAGCTTTGCGCGTAACTTTGGGCATCAAATCGCTATTACTGCTGGCTTAAATTACGTCCGAGGCAAAGTTATTATTGTCCTAGATGGAGATCTGCAAGATCCCCCTGAATTAATTCCCGATCTATTGGTATTGTGGCAGCAAGGATATCATGTCGTTTATGCTCAACGCACCAAACGGCTGCGGGAAAGCTGGTTTAAGCGTCTCTGTGCATATGCTTTCTATCGGATCCTCAAACAACTCGCCAATGTGGATATGCCGACGGATACAGGCGATTTTTGCTTGATGGATCGACAGATTGTGGATTTGCTCAACCAAATGCCCGAACGCAATCGGTATCTGCGCGGGTTGAGAGCATGGGTAGGGTTCAAGCAAATTGCTTTCAAATTTGATCGCGATTCACGGTTTGCAGGAGAAGTAAAATATACGTTCGCAAAAAGCTTTGGCTTAGCAATTAATGGATTAGTTTCTTTCTCAATTATTCCGCTGCGATTATCTACTTATTTGGGTTTGCTTTCAGCACTTGCAGCGATATTCATGGCAATCCTCGTCCTATACTGGCGGATTTTTATACCTCATTCTACCCTGACAGGCTTTGCCACGATCGCGATCGCTATTTTCTTTTTAGGTGCAGTGCAATTAATTAGTATTGGAATTTTGGGTGAATATATCGGACGCATCTATGAGGAAGTCAAAAATAGACCTTTATATACGATCTCAGAAGTAGGACGTAAGTCAGTTGAAAGTTGAAAGTTGAAAGTTGAAAGCGATGCCCTGAAGCTCTGCCGAATGGTTGAAAGTTACGGCGCGCACCAGCTAGATTCTAAGCAATCTCTATCTAATAAATATTTGCGCCCAGCTACTTAAATGAATAGAAAGGAAAAAAATGATCGGCAAAGATTGAGATTAGTAGCTAAGAATATTCGCCAATCTCTATCGGTATTTCGCTATGGTAGTAAAGCTTTAAACTTAGTCTGGACTACCAGCCATAGCTTGACTTTTTCACTCGCAATTTTAGCTCTAGTCGGGGGATTATTACCAAGTGCGATCGCGATTGTTGGTAAATTAATTGTTGATAGCGTCGTGTTGGCGAATCGGAGTGGTTTGCAGATCGATCGTCAAATTGCGATCAATTATGTCTGCTTAGAAGCAGTCGTGATCGTCTTATTAGCCGCCGCTCAAAAAGGTTTGGTAGTGTGTCAATCCTTGTTGCGGGTATTACTAGCGCAACGAGTGAATGAATCGATCCTCGAAAAAGCCCTCACTCTCGATCTGGCGCACTTTGAAGACTCCGAATTTTATGACAAGATGAGTCAGGCTCGATCTCAAGCCTCCAGCCGCCCGTTATCGCTGATTAACCGCACCTTTGGACTGTGTCAGTCAGCACTTACCTTAATCACCTTTAGCGGCTTGCTGTGGCAATTTTCTGGCTGGGCGGTGCTAGTGCTGATTGTCGCGGCGATTCCGGCTTTTATTGCCGAAACCCGCTTCTCCGAACACGCCTTTCGATTGTTCCGCTGGCGATCGCCCGAAACCCGTCAACAGCATTATTTAGAGACATTACTCGCGAGAGAAGATTACGCCAAAGAGGTACAGCTCTATCAACTCGGTGCAATGCTCCTACAGCGTTACCGCGATATCTTTAATCGACTTTACCAGGATGATCGCAATCTGACGATTCAGAAGGGCTTGTGGGGCTATTTACTGGGCTTGCTGAGTACAGGAGCATTTTATGCAGCCTATGCCTGGATTGTGCTTGAAGCAATTTCAGGACAAATTACCTTGGGCGAAATGACGATGTATTTGATGGTATTTAGACAGGGACAATCTACCTTTGCATCGGCATTGACATCGATCGGCGGCATGTATGAAGATAATCTCTATCTCGCCAATCTTTACGAATTTCTCGAACAACCGATGCCCCAATCTCAAGGGAAAATAACTGAGGGAATTATCAAAGAAGGGATTCGATTTGAAAATGTTTCATTTAGTTATCCAGGTAGTCAGCAAGCAGTTTTAAACAATATCTCATTACATTTACCACTCGGCGAAAAACTGGCGATCGTCGGTGAAAATGGCTCTGGCAAAACTACGCTAATTAAACTTCTAACCAATCTATATACACCCACCAGCGGCAGAATATTACTAGATGGAGTCGATTTAAAAGACTGGGATATCGACATATTAAGACGGAGAATCGGGGTGATTTTTCAGAACTTTGTTCAATATCAATTTACAGTTGGCGAAAACGTCGGTGTCGGGGATGTCGAACATTTAGACGATCGCCAAGAATGGGAAATCGCCGCTCATAAAGGCATGGCAAAACCCTTCATCGATATGTTGCCAGGAAAATTTGATACCCAGTTAGGAAAATGGTTTAAAGGTGGACAAGAACTATCTGGTGGACAATGGCAAAAAATCGCCCTCGCGCGAGCATTCATGCGATCGAATGCAGATATTCTGATCCTAGATGAACCAACAGCCGCAATGGATGCCGAAGCCGAAATGAATATTTTTAATCACTTTCGATCGCTCACTCAAGACAAAATGGTCGTCTTAATTTCCCATCGGTTTTCTACAGTCAGAATGGCCGATAAAATTATTGTGATGGCAAGTGGTGAAATCATCGAACAAGGCAGTCACGAGCAATTAATAGCAGCAGATGGAAGATACGCTCATCTCTTCTCTCTCCAAGCCGCAGGTTATAAATAACAATATATTCGTATGAAAATTAAAAAACAGTTCACTTTTTCAGGAGTATTCAAGAAATTTCACGAGACAGATATTCAGCCTGTCGAAATTTATAATGCGAATATTATCTGCTGTACAAACGGTAACATTTTTACTAAGCAAGTATCGATTCAAAAATAACTATATCTTCGCTCGATAAGCATCGAAAACTAATCGATGAAATCCAACCTTTCTACTACGCATAACCTGCTTGTTGAATGTGTTATTAACAATGGATTCTTGACAGCTATATCATAATTCTTTTTAAATCTAGATTAAATCCAGGTAACACCGTCTCACAACTAAAAGATGTGGGATTTTGCAGGATTTCTGTTTCTTTATCTAACTGATAAACTTCAACCTGTTGGTCTTGGAGATTAATTAATAGT
Source organism: Chamaesiphon sp. GL140_3_metabinner_129_sub (assembly GCA_025358725.1). GTDB lineage: Bacteria > Cyanobacteriota > Cyanobacteriia > Cyanobacteriales > Chamaesiphonaceae > Chamaesiphon. The sequence goes on along the minus strand of JANYIT010000163.1, from coordinate 2,137 downwards.
CCTAGCTTTACTCCCAACCGTTGGTATTCGATCATCTTTGTTTGCAGCGCGCTCAATCTGTCAGTGGTAGAGCGGAGTTCTACTACAAAATCGGGAACTACAGGGATAAATTGTTTGAGTGAAACGCCATCAATTCTAGATTGTTCGATCCAAGAAACATCGGGGGACATCTTTCCACCACCGATGCTTGTGAAGTCATATCCAGTTGAAGAGTCAAAAGTTTTCCCTAATTCGGTTCTATAGTTCCAGGCATAAATTTGACTCCCCAAGTTCAGATTCTTCTCGCCACTTTCACCAAACGTCGGTGCCATGATGATCAATTCTCCGTTGGCGGTTAATTCAAGGCGTAGATCTGGATTATCAACACACAATCGATCGAACTGTTCGGAAGTAACGTGGAGATCTGTACTGCGGACATTAAGTAAAAACTGCTCTGTGTCTGTGGCATAAGAGATAGTCATAAAACCTCCAAATTGCTTTCTGCCTTACTTTTATTATGGCAGGATTCTCCTTTTGGTTCTCGTTGATGAGAGACAGCAAAAATTAGTTCGGCATTAGTCACCCAAAACGATCCGCCATTCGTGCAATTGATAGGTGACACAATGATTTTGCACCAGCGGATCGGCGGCAACAATTCGTTCGGCTTCAGCGAGCGAATCTGCTTTAAATAACATCATCCCACCACCACGTTCGCCCCAATATCCGGTTTTGGCATGATGTCCTCGATCGATCAAACTTTGTACATACGCTTTGTGTGCGGGGATATATCGATCGAATTCCGGCTTGGGAACTATTCCAGTTTCAATTTTGACAAACCACATGGGAGATGGGAGTTGGGAGGGGGGAGATGGGAGACTGGGGAAAAGCTCGAACGAGCGTTATTCACTTTCAACTTTCAACTTTCAACTTTCAACTAACTCTGAGCAATCATCGATAGTGGCAAAAAGATGGTCAAGACTTCGCCTTGTTGAGGACTTTGACGCACAATTAGTTTACCACCGAGGAGTTGGAAAAGATTTTTGGTGACGTTGAGATTGAGGCTGAGATTGCCTGTTTCTGGTTGAAAAGTGAGTAATTGCCCGATCGAATGTCGCTTGCTGGGCGCGGTGTGGGGTTGTTCGTCGGCTTCTTGGTGGGATTGGAGTTGTAATTTTAATCGATCGCCAACGGGGGTAACTTCGACTTGGATGCGGCTGCCAGAGGGGAGATTGCGGGTGAAGTTTTCGACTAATCCGGTTAAGACTCGATCGAGAATTGTCGGATTGCTGACGACGGCGGGGAGTTGGTGGGGAATATCTACGGCGAGATCGAGGTTGCGACGTTCGGCTTGTTGTTGCCACTGAGGGAGGCTTTTCTCTAATAGTTGACTAATTGACATGGTTGTCAGATCTACGGCTTGGGATGGCTGAGTTGTTGCCAATTCTACCGCACTGAAAATCAACTCCATCCGATCGATCTGTTCGGTACATTCACGATCGATCGCACTCAGGCGTTTCAATACTCGTGGCGATAAATCCGGCTGACGCAATAATAGCCGCGTCATCGTGCGGATCGTAGTTAGGGGCGTGCGGATTTCGTGGGTGAGGGCTTGGAGCAATTCGACATCCGCCGCGATTTTGGCAGGTACTTCTACCGCCGCTTTGGATATTTGCGGAGTGGGGGCTAGAGTGACGACAGGCTGGTGTTGGAGTAGATATTGACTAAACGCCATCACCCAGCGATAATCAGGCTCGATCGGGCTAAATTGGGCGGCTAGTTCGTCTAAGTAGGAGAGGTGGTGAGGTGCTGTCAGCATCATTCGCCCGCGTAGCGATTTCCAGGCGAGATCCAAGTCATCGGGATCGAAGGAAAATTGACAGCGCGGACTACCATCTTCCTCGCCATACACGACTAATAGACTAAATTGAGTGGTTAAAACTAAGCAAAAGCGTTCGTCAGCGAGGGGATCTGTGGGGAGTAATTCGATCGGGAAATGATGCGACTGAGACAGATGCTCTTGCTCGATTCCGGTATGATTACAGGGAAGCAATTGACGGTTGGAATGAGGCGTGGTGAAGGTAATCGTTTGCAGTTGGGAAACGATCGACGGATGGCTAAATAATGGAAGTGGTGCGGTAATTAACAATCCTTCGATGGT
>JANYIT010000137.1 GCA_025358725.1 Chamaesiphon sp. GL140_3_metabinner_129_sub | reverse complement strand
GCCCAAAGCTTCCTGGAGTTGGCTCAATTCCTGCTTGATATCATTAATCCCCTGCTGTTGGGGTTGGAGATGGAGGGTTTTGGTAAACTGTCCGAAACTGCGCTCAACTAATTCCCTAGCTTCTTCCAGGTTATGGGTTTGGAGTAGATTTAATACCATCCCATAAGTAGGCGTAAATTGACTCACCAGCGGATCGGGTGCTGATGTCGCAAAATCACTCGCTTCCTTCGCACCTTCAAATCTGGTCTGAGTGGCGACTACATAGCCCACCACGTCCTTGCCACGCCGTCCGGCACGTCCGGCCATTTGCAGGAATTCCGAGGCGGTCAGGAGGCGATGTCCTTGGTCTGTACGTTTGGAGAGACTGGAAATTACCGTCGTCCGCGCAGGCATATTAATTCCTGCCGCGAGGGTTTCGGTGGCGAAGACGACTTTGATCAAGCCTTGGGTAAATAGTTCTTCAACCAGCACTTTCCAGGCTGGTAAAATTCCGGCATGATGGGCTGCAACGCCCTTGTATAGGGGTTCTACTTGCCCAGCCCGTGCAGCTTCGGGATTTTTGTCGAGAAATTCATCGATGCGGACTTTTAACCTAGCCGATTCCTCTGCATTAACTAGTCGGAGCGTGGACATATCCGCTACGGCTTTATCACAACCGCGCCGACTGAAGATAAAGTAAATCGCGGGCAACATTTCCCGTTCAGCGAGTTTGCTGACGACAAAGCCGATACTGGGGATATCTTCTTGTTTATGGCTGCCAGGTGGACGATGAGATTTGAGTTTGGGATTGAGTTTGGCAGTATTTGGATCTAATAGTGGCGCGATTCCTTTGGGGCTGACGAAGTGAAATTCTAAAGGAACGGGGCGATAATCAGAATAGATCAGATCGGTCGGGCCGTGAACTAGACTGATCCAGTCGGTTAGTTGCTTGCTATTGGCAACGGTGGCGGAAAGTCCGACGAGTTGAATGTGTGGCGGACAGTAAATAATCGATTCTTCCCAGACTGTGCCGCGCTGCTTGTCATTCATATAGTGGCACTCATCGAGTACCACTGCTTCGACACCCATCATCGAGGTACCGACTTCGCCGATGCGGGTACCGTAGAGCATATTCCGAAAGATTTCCGTTGTCATGACGACGACTAGAGCATCGCGATTGATAGAGATATCACCAGTGAGCAAGCCCACATTCTCTTCACCAAATTCAGCCTTAAAGTCGCGAAATTTTTGATTGGATAAAGCTTTGAGTGGGGTGGTGTAGAATACTCGCCGCCCTTGTCGAATGGCACGATGAATGGCATATTCACCGATCAAAGTTTTCCCCGAACCCGTCGGGGCACAGACTACAACCGATCTGCCTAAATTGAGTGAGTCCACCGCCTGAAGCTGAAACTTGTCGAGTGGGAATGGAAAAATCTCTTGTAGTAGTGCAGTGGTAGCAGCGGAGGTGGTCATAGCGTTTAACTTCAAAGGCGGTGGCGCGAGGCTAGATTGTGGCGATAGCTAAGTCTCGATACCTACAGTATATTCCGAATTACCATCAGCCGCGATTCTCTCCTAAACTCATATTTATCTGAGTGTCATTACCTACTCCATCTAAATTTTAGATAATCGGTTATCAACCCAACCGCCACCAGCCGCCAACAAGTTACCATAGATACATATAAAGTGATGCTAGTGGAATAACGATATGGTTCAGTCCCAATATTCAGGCGGCGGGGATAGCTACTACCGGACTCCACCCCCAGATTTACCCTCATTATTACTCAAAGAGCGGATTGTCTATATGGGAGGGCCATTAGTCTCCTCCGATGACTACAAACGGCAGATGGGCTACGATCCAACCAAATTGTTGATCGCCCAATTGTTATATCTCCAGTTTGACAATCCCGAAAAACCGATTTACTTCTATATCAACTCCACTGGGACATCTTGGTATACTGGCGACTCGATCGGGTTTGAGACCGAAGCCTTCGCGATTTGCGATACTCTGGGCTATATTAAGCCACCTGTACATACGATTTGTATCGGACAGGCAATGGGCACAGCCGCGATGATTTTAGCCGCAGGGACTAAAGGATGTCGTGCGAGTCTCCCCCACGCGACGATCGTTCTCAACCAGCCGCGTAGTGGCGCACAGGGGCAAGCCAGCGACATCCAAATTCGGGCAAAAGAAGTCCTCGACAACAAAGCCGCGATCTTGGATATCTTCTCTAACAGTACTGGAGATC
>JANYIT010000089.1 GCA_025358725.1 Chamaesiphon sp. GL140_3_metabinner_129_sub | reverse complement strand
CGGGGATCTTGCTACACCAAGCTATTGAATACAAAAACTCCTGCCGAATCGACAGGAGTTTTTGGGTATCTAACTAACCAATTTATAGCGTTACCGCTAACTCGATCAATTAAGCGATATCATTCAAGGATAAAGTCGCTTCATTATCACGATCGATTCCTTTCTCGAACCCAGCAGCAGCAGCGCGAGCGCGTCCTGCGTGCCACAAGTGACCGACAAAGAAGAAGAATCCTAAGACGAAGTGAGAACAAGCCAACCAAGCACGAGGTGAAACGTAGTTGAATGCGTTGGTTTCAGTGATGACACCACCAACAGAGTTCAAGGAACCCAGTGGCGCGTGAGTCATGTACTCAGCCGCACGGCGTGCTTGCCAAGGTTGAATATCATTCTTCACCTTGCTCAAGTCCAAACCGTTAGGACCACGTAATGGCTCCAACCAAGGGCCTTGGAAATCCCAGAAGCGCATGGTTTCACCACCGAAGATGATTTCCCCAGAAGGAGAACGCATCAGGTATTTACCCAACCCAGTAGGACCTTGAGCGGTTGCAATGTTTGCACCCAGACGTTGGTCACGGATGAGGAAGGTTAATGCTTGCGCTTGAGAAGCTTCAGGGCCAGTAGGACCGAAGAATTCACTAGGGTAAACAGTGTTGTTGTACCAAACCATGATCGACGCTACAAACGCCATCAAAGCAACTGCACCGAGACTGTAAGACAGATAAGCTTCACCAGACCAGATCAGTGCACGACGTGCCCAACCAAAAGGTTTGGTGAGAATGTGCCAGACACCACCAGCGATACAGATCAAGCCAACCCAGATATGTCCACCGACAACATCTTCTAAGTTATTGACACTGATAATCCAACCTTCGCCACCGAAGGGAGCTTTCAACAGATAACCAAAGATAATTGCAGGGTTGAGAGTAGGATTGGTAACGATGCGGACATCACCACCACCTGGTGCCCAGGTATCATACAAACCACCAACGAACATCGCTTTGATAACCAGCAATAATGCACCAACACCCAAAATAATTAGGTGGAAGCCCAAGATCGAAGTCATTTTGTCCTTGTCTCTCCAGTCGTAACCGAAGAAAGAAGAATACTGTTCTAGGGTATCAGGACCGCGCAATGCGTGGTACAGACCACCAACACCCAGTACCGCAGAAGAAATAATGTGTAGAACACCAACGACGAAGTAAGGGAATGTATCCACTACTTCACCACCAGGACCAACACCCCAACCTTGAGCAGCCAAGTGAGAAAGCAAAATTATGCCTTGTTCGTACATCGGCTTTTCGGGTACGAAGTGAGCTACCTCAAACAGGCACATCGCTCCAGCCCAGAAAACAATCAAACCAGCGTGGGCAACATGTGCGCCCAACAGCTTACCAGACAGATTGATCAGACGCGCATTTCCAGACCACCAGGCAAACCCAGTTGAGTCTTGGTCGCGTCCGCCTGTCATCATTGTAGTATTAAAGGGCGTTTCCACTCTTGCAGTACCTCTATCGATGAATATAAATATGGAAGTGAACTACCTGCACTCAATGCATAAGCAATAAGTGAAGGCTTCCCCCTTCAATGGGAATAGCATAGCCGCCAAAACTCTGTAGTTTTATTGGTCTTATATTCCCTCCAAGGGCAGGAGTCCTGGTTCTCAAGACCCAATTTTTTTCTTGCGACATGTACCGATGAGCTTATTTTTCGCTTGCGGCATTGATGGTCAAGAGGTATAAATTAAAAAACGGAAGATAAATAGATTGTACATTTATCTTCCGACTTATCAAAGCTTAGAGTGCGTTACCACGAGGTAATACTTCTTCTGGGAAGATGAATTGTTCGTGAGGTTGGTCCTGAGGAGCCATCCAAGCACGGATCCCTTCATTGAGCAGAATGTTCTTGGTATAGAACGTTTCAAACTCAGGATCTTCAGCCGCTCTCAATTCTTGAGATACGAAGTCATAAGCGCGGAGGTTGAGAGCTAACCCAACAATCCCAACAGAACTAAACCACAATCCAGTCACAGGGACAAAGAGCATGAAGAAGTGCAACCAACGTTTGTTGGAGAAAGCTACGCCGAAGATCTGCGACCAGAAACGGTTTGCAGTTACCATCGAGTAAGTTTCTTCGGATTGAGTAGGGTCGAATGCGCGGAAAGTATTCGCATTTTCGCTATCTTCAAACAAAGTGTTTTCTACAGTCGCACCGTGAATCGCACAGAGGAGCGCACCGCCGAGAATCCCTGCAACACCCATCATGTGGAAGGGGTTGAGAGTCCAGTTGTGGAAACCTTGGAGGAATAAGATGAAACGGAAGATTGCAGCTACACCAAAGGAAGGAGCGAAGAACCAACCAGATTGACCCAATGGGTAAATTAGGAAGACACTAACGAACACTGCGATTGGACCAGAGAAAGCGAGCGCGTTGTAAGGACGAATCCCTACTAGACGAGCGATTTCAAACTGGCGGAGCATGAAGCCGATCAAACCAAACGCGCCATGTAGAGCAACGAATGCCCACAGACCGCCTAGTTGACACCAGCGAGTGAAGTCGCCTTGTGCTTCAGGACCCCACAGCAGCATTAAGGAATGGCCTACACTGTTAGGGGGAGTAGAAAGTGCTGCGGTGAGGAAGTTACAACCTTCAAGGTAGCTAGATGCCAAACCGTGACTATACCAAGAAGTAACGAAGGTAGTACCCGTAAACCAGCCACCGAAGGCTAGAAACGCGCAAGGAAATAGTAAGATACCAGACCAACCGACGAATACGAACCGATCTTTTTTTAACCAGTCGTCTAAGACATCAAAGATGCCTCTTTCTGATTGCTGGTTGCCAACTGCAATGGTCATTGTGCAGCAATACTCCAGATATTATAAGGACATTATTTTACGCGATCGACCAATGTAGTTTAATTACATGGTCTGCACGCTGAAACTTAGCTGATTTATTAAATCAGTTTACGTTTCTTAATTAAGTTTAGTAGAATTGTGCCATGATGGGCAGCGTCTTTGGCGATTTTTCGAGAAAATTTAACATTTTGAATAGAAATTACTCTTTTCTTTCTCATTTGAGAAGAGTAAATAAGTATAAATACTTACAGGTAATTGTCTATAGCGATTCTCGTTTCGAGAGGCTTCTGCTGAAGCAGAGGCTGCGCTAACACCAATCACATTATCTCTAATGGCAGACTTACATGAAGGCGATCGATTAACCATCATATCCCCGTCTTGCCAACTTCAATAACTCCAATTAATTAAGTGGGCGATCTACACTAGCCACGAAATTGTCCTTAGACTTACAATAAAGGTTCCCTCCCAAATTTCCCCACCATATGTACGTCATCGAAATCCTGCTCAAAAATACAGCAATGCCCCTGTCAGTACAACGGAAGACTGTCGAGGAAGCGACTACCGTTTACCAACAGGTGTTGGAGGCAATGAGATCGAGCGATCACAATCTCCTAGAATTAGCCTGTGATCGTCAGCCTGAAAAGAAAATCGCTGTGATGACCGATTTGATCGTTGCTGCTCAAATGTATGAAAAATCCGGTGCTGCTGCTTCTGGTAAAACACCTGGGTTTGTTGCTTTTGCTGCTTCTTGATATTCTTGACGATCGATCTCTTAAATTCACGCGACATATATACATATATATTATTTCGTAGGGTGTGTTACCGAGCCAACGTAACGCACCACGATATCTAGTGGGTTTGGGCGGGTTCAAACGAAATTTTTGGCTTCGTTTTAGTGAGTGTTATCAACCCGCCCCTACAAATCCTTTATCCATCTCCCATCTCTCTGGTGCATGACTGAATCATTACCATTATCATCATCAGCGATCGAGATCAAGGATCTATCCTTTGCTTGGTCATCTGGTAACAAAGTACTCGATCATTGTTCCCTATCAGTGCCGCGCGGCGAATTTTGGATGCTGTTGGGTACCAATGGTAGCGGTAAATCTACCTTATTACGCTTAATCGCCGGATTATTGGCTCCCCAAGTCGGATCGATCAATATTCATGGCGGTTTAGGAATCGTCTTCCAAAATCCCGACACTCAATTAGTAATGCCCACCGTCGGTGCCGATGTCGCCTTCGGTTTAGTGTCCGAAAAACTCACCCCTAGTCAAGTCCGCCACCGCGTCACCGAAGCTCTAACTGCCGTAAACCTAGCCGACCTCATCCGTCGCCCAATTTATGCCCTCAGTGGCGGTCAAAAGCAGCGTGTAGCAATTGCCGGAGCGATCGCCAGACAAATCGAAGTAATTTTATTTGACGAGCCTACAGCCCTGCTCGACCCTGATGCCCAATTAGATCTAGTAGCCCAAGTCCGCGAACTCGTCAAAAGTCGTGGTTTAACCGCCCTCTGGGTCACACATCGACTCGAAGAACTAGACTATTGCGATGGTGCCTTCTTATTAGAACATGGTCGGTTGGTCGATCGAGGCAACCCCGAACGAATGCGCCAACGGCTGATGAAAGAAATTGAGTCTTAGGAATAGGATTAATTAAGCTCCAGATTTGTGATCTCCCAATTAGAGGCAAGTTATGAATTGCCTCTAATTGGGAGATCGCTGTCAACGAAAATACCCCCTATCCACTTATCCCGCAACTTGTTATTATTAAATAATATAAAAATTTATTAAGAAAATTGCCATCTAAATCATGCCTCCCTCACGTAAACAAGCTGTACTGCTCGTTGACGGCTACAACGTGATTGGAGCCTGGACAGACTTACACGATCAAAACAACAAGCGCAACCCACTCCAATCCGGATCGAGAGAAGATCTCGAAGCATCGCGATCCAAACTAATCGAAGCACTAATTAACTATAGTGCCTACGAAGACTACGAAACCAAAGCCGTTTTCGACGCATATAGCCGAGATGCCCCAGCCTATACTGAAATCATCACCCCAAACCTCTCCGTCCATTACACCGACTTTCTCGAAACCGCCGATACATACATCGAAAAATTCTGTGCAGCATTCCGCCACGACTTACACTACTCAGGTTCCAGACTAATTGTAGCAACATCCGATCGAGCGCAACAACTCACCGCCATCGGCTTTGGAGCCGAATGGATCTCTTCCCCCCAACTAATCTCTGACATCGATTTTAGTGCCAAACGATCGAATCGCCAACATCGATCCCAAAAACAATCCTCCAAACGTTTTCTCTTCAACTCCCTCGACTCCAAAGCCCAGGCAAAACTATCTGCACTCAGGTACGGCTTACCCATTGACGATACTTGATCGCCATTGACCATTAACACCAACTAATTTAATAATTCCGCCACAAGGTAAATCGTAAGTCCGCCAGTTATCGTTACCAGTTAAAGCCGCTACGATACCCAGTACAGAACCCTTATGAGCGATCGCTAAAATATTTTTACAATTGTCTTGTACTAATTTATGTGCTATTATGCTGGTACGTGTATTTAGTTCCTCAAAAGTTTCAGGATAGCAGGGTGCAACTAAAGATTTATAAGTAACGTCAATATTTGGGTAGTCTCGGATCGATTCATCCACTGGATTAGTCTCCGGTAATTCTGAAGTCCAATCTTGGCATAGCCACTCACACAGACCCCACTCCAGTCGAATTGGAGATTGAAGTAATCGTGCTAACGGATCTACTGTTTGAATTGTCCGCAGGAAGGGGGAGGCATAGATTTGATCGATTGGTACTTGACAAAATTTCTGGGCTAAAGCATCCGCTTGATCGAATCCCTCACTTGAAAGTGGTGGATCGTAACGATAATTCGCAGTTTCAAACCATTCTGGCTGAATAAAGTCTAGTCGGTGTGCATGGCGAATTAACCAAAATGTCTGCATTGACTTTAAAATATCCTCAAATTGTGCGGTGGATCGCTATTGTGTAACTAAATCTTAACTATGATGAGAGTGGAAATATATGGATCGGGACGGTTGTTGGGAAAGATGTGGGTGTAAATACCGATCTACTAAAATCCTGAAATGTTCAGAGTCCTTACCCTCAGCTAATTGGCTGAGGATTAAAAAATTTAGTCAGTAAATGTTTAGAAATGTTAAAATTGTTAGAACTAAAGTACATATCCACTTGAGAGCCAAGTGCAACTATTAATCGCTACTACGACAACCAGCGGTGTTTAAACGTCCCAACTGTTGGTTAAAGAGCGACCCCTGCAATTATCTGGAGTAAATACTACGCCTTGACGTAGCCTGCGCTTTGCGCTTACGAGATTTTGCATCTAAATTATCCTTACATTTTAGCCAGAGTCATGAAAACTGCTCAAGCATCAACTGATACTGTCCGTACCTACCTCCGTGAAATTGGGCGCGTGCCCCTGCTCACCCATGAACAGGAAATCTTGTTTGGTAAGCAGGTACAGCAGTTAGTGATCCTGATGGCGGTCAAAAATACTCTGTCAGAAGAACTCGGTCAAGAGCCTAGTTTAACTGAATGGGCGACTGCGGCCAATCTCGATCCACTTCAACTGCAAAAAACTGTTTCTGCCGGTGAAAACGCCAAACGCCGGATGGTAGAAGCCAATCTCCGGCTAGTGGTATCCGTCGCCAAAAAATATATCAAACGAAATATCGACTTGTTGGACTTGATTCAAGAAGGTACAATCGGGATGCAGCGCGGAGTCGAGAAATTCGATCCCAGCAAGGGTTATCGTTTTTCGACCTATGCTTACTGGTGGATTCGCCAAGCAATTACCCGCGCCATTGCGGAGAAAGCACGAGCAATTCGTTTGCCTATCCACATCACCGAAAAACTCAACAAAATCAAGAAAGCTCAACGCGCTCTCGCTCAACAATATGGACGCGCAGCAACGATTAATGAGCTAGCCGCAGAACTTGAATTATCATCCAAACAAGTTCGGGAGTATCTAGAACGTGCGCGTCAACCATTATCGCTCGATCTCCGAGTGGGTGACAATCAAGACACAGAGCTAGGCGATTTACTCGAAGATCCAGGCATATCGCCAGAGGAATATGTCACTAATTCATCACTTCAGCAAGATTTGGAGCGGATGATGTCCGAACTCACTCCTCAACAACAGCAAGTACTCACTCTCCGTTTTGGCTTGAAAGATACTCAACCGCTCACTCTAGCTAAGATTGGTGAATTGCTGAATATTAGCCGCGAGCGAGTACGTCAAATCGAGCGTGAAGCCATTGCCAAACTTCGCAAGCGCAAAGCTGATATCGGTGAATATCTAGCATCATAGAAATTTTCAAGTCCGCATCGGCGGGCTTTTTTTTAGATAATAGACAGACAGATCCCCGACTTTTTCCAAAAGTCGGGGATCTCGCTAAACTTAAAATAACTGTGAATCGTGAATTTAGAACTACCCCATAAACGAATTGGTGTCGCCGTAATTTGGGATCGATCTGGACAGATTTTGATCGATCGACGCAAAGTTGGTGGGACAATGGGGGGACTATGGGAATTTCCAGGCGGTAAAATCGAAGCAGGAGAAACAGTCGCTGAGTGTATCGTGCGGGAGATTCGCGAAGAATTAGCGATCGAAATTACGGTCGGAGATCATCTGATTTCGATCGAACATACCTATCCTACCTTCCACTTGAGACTGATCGCTCATCATTGTCAGCATATCAGTGGAATTCCCCGCCCGATCGAGTCTGAAGAAATCCGCTGGGTAAGCATCAAGGATTTGGATCAATACCAATTTCCAGCAGCTAACAGTGAAATTATCGCGGTGCTTCAATCGGACACGTCATCAACATAGAGCAACTAAGACATAGCTTCTAACGCAAGAGCATCACCAGTATTTAAAAACTTACCAGCTTCAATCAGTGGAACTTTGGTATTGACGGCTAATCGATAAAAATGGTTGAATCTCAACCGATTAACCGCCGCCGGAAGTGTTTGCTGTCGCTGCTGGCTAAAGATCTGCTGAAACTTGGAACTGATATCACCACTGAGCGAATTGCGCGTGGGAACGATACCAATTCTTCTCGGTTAAGCTCTAAGCAGTGCTAGCAATAGAGAAACTAAGGTGTGGGTGCTGAGTTCCCGTACCAGGATGAAAAGGTTTTTTCGCTGGAAATTTTGAACGGGTCTTTTTAACAACGCGCGGGTTACTTCGACCCT
>JANYIT010000067.1 GCA_025358725.1 Chamaesiphon sp. GL140_3_metabinner_129_sub | reverse complement strand
CTTCTCCTGAGTATCCGTGTCTGACGACATCGCTACTTTGACAAGCTGGGCACAGAACAGGTTCTAATACCATTTTTCTTTCTCTCTGCTATATCTTGCTTCTCTGATACTTCTTTCCACAGATTCAGAACATTACCCGATAGCTGACTAGCAGCAACAGGCGTGATCAAACTATCCCCCTGCTCCAACTTGTACTTGAGATTTGGCAACGGCTGCGGCTTGTCCCCATCCACCGATAGCGATAACCACAACCGCAGCCGCGCAATATTCACCGCAAACACATCCTTATCCACCCCATAGAGATTATGCTCAATAATCTCTAACTTTCGCCCATAGACGCTCTCCGCCCCCAGATTATTGCTAGCAAACAGACAAGCCCGCAAATCCAGTAACTCGTGCATCATCCCTAATAGATAGGCTCCACTACCACAAGCTGGATCGCAAGCAGTGACAGACTTCAACGCATTCAAAACAGCTTCAGGATCGGCTAGATCGCTACTGTCATGGTCATCCACAAATCGATCGATCTTATCCCCATCCTCAGCACACTTCGATTTCAAATAACCTTTCAACGTCTCCCGACACATAAAAGCAACAATCGGCTTCGGCGTATAGTAGCTCCCCGAACCATGCCGATTTGTCACCAGCTCCTCGAACACCTTCCCCAACATTTCGGGGTCAACCGCCACATCCACATCCAGCGGCGTACTCTCACTCACCGTAAAATTAAACCTGTCAAATAACTTCGTGAGAATATCCTCGATCGCGTCATCCGGCACCACAATCCCAGGCACCATCTCACTCGCATCCTCCTCAAACAATCCCCCATTCAAATAAGGCACATTGCCAATCAGCTTAATCAGCTCCTCGTCACCCTGCCTATCAGGATCGTTCAAACCTGCAAAGAACAAATGCGACAATTGATCGCGATAAAAATTTCCCAACGGCTGAGACTTCGCCTTCTGATAGTCTTGCCAGAGAGCCTTAAAATAATCCCCAGAGCCGTTGAACTCCAACCAGCCCTTCTTTTGCACAAAAGCAATAAACATCAGACGGTTGAACAACTTCTGCGTAAATAACCGCTTCTGTTCCGCATCTTTGATGCCCTCGATTGAATCCTCAACCGATTCAAACACCAGCTTGTACTCAGAAAAGAACCGATTCGTTACCTTCTCAACATCAAACGCTTTATCATGCACCTGTTGAATGTCTGACAGCGACAGCTCGATCGCCTTCTTGCCACGATCCAGCCCGATCAACTGTAAATCTAACTCACCAATTTGTTCGATTGCCGTGCGTAGTTGTTCGCGCTGATTGACCACTATCCGCCGCAACAACCGCCGTTGAGTATTCTTCTCGTCGTGTTTAGCATTAATAAAATGCCAGTCATCCTGAGCCTGATTAGAGAAGATAAACAGCGAGTGTGGATGAATACCCAACAATGATTCAATAATACCCCGCTGTTCCTGCTTGTAGATCTGCTGGGAACTCAACCGCGTGTAAATGACCTTAAACTGTCCCCCGACTCCACCATTAGCCAATAGTAGCGGTTCGCTATCCCCCAGACTAGCCCGCACCGAATCCGAAAATCTGCGAGTAGAAATAGTTTCGCTGACTCGATCGTAATGTAATCGATCGTAGAAAAGTTCTTTGAGGGTTCGAGTATCAGTTAGCGACTTTAAGGATGTGGCGATTCGATCGAGCTTAGGCGCAGATGCAATCATGTTGGGTAGTTCGCAATATACCCAAGCACCAGTCATCAAGACGACTATTAAATCGTTGGCATCACCTACCGAAGGTAATTGTTTTCCTGCTGTGTCAAGGGGTTGATAGCCTTAATGTGCCCTATGACCTAATCAGGATAGAAATAGTATTTATCAGTAATTCCGATTGGTAGAGACTCGATCGATATTGCTCTTCAGATTGATGCAAATGGCATCCGTAATTACCCTTAAAAAATTAAATGTTTGAGTTTAAATTAACCAAAGGGGAGAATTGTTACTACCACCAAAGAGGGTAGTAGTAAGCAGGGTAAGCGCACCTCAAATGCTATTGACAACTACTTCCTAGTTGTGGCGGGAGGGAAAGCGGAGGCTAACAAAGTAAGCATATAGCGATTATCCATTGCGGCACGCTTAGATTTTTGTTTGAGGCTACCCTTAAAAGTATGCTCACAATTAAGGATATTGAGAGCAAAACGACGAACTAAATTGTGAGGAGCATGGAGAGAGCGGACAAAGGCTTGCATCTTCATTAAAAGTGGCATCAAGTACCCAGTGTAAGGAATTTTCAATACTCCAATGCTGACGAATAGCTCTAGGAATTTGAGAACTACAGCTAGATAAACTACTTAGATAAAATTGAATTTCCTGTGTAGTCTTAGTGCGAAGATGTCAAATCCGTTCAACAGCAATAACAGTTTGAAATCCAGCCCATTGAGAGGATTCATGTAGAGGAGGTAATTGAGAAAGTGGGAATGCCCAATATTTGCGAATTTCAATAAAGGTGATGTCCAGACTCGGTGGTATGTTGAATGGGTAATGGTAAAACCCACATTCCGCTAGTTAAAGCGATCGAAAAATAATTAAAACGAAGCCATAGGATCGTAGCGATTCTATCAGCAATAAGCTAAGACTATTGAGAATGCTCTCAAGATCGCTAAAAAGAGGCTAAACAGCTAGAAAGGCTGCTGTGACAGGATTGTGGATCTTATTATTTTTTAGCCGATCGAACTAGCGGAATGTGGGATTAAGCTTAATGACAACTTTTTTGTCACTTCAAGCATAAAATGGCGCGATCTGTAAACCATAAAATGGCGAGCTGTCAACGTAAATACGTCGTTTTAGCCGATCTAATCGATCGAGGTTTAAACCATAACTTGGCGTTGAGTTCTG
>JANYIT010000050.1 GCA_025358725.1 Chamaesiphon sp. GL140_3_metabinner_129_sub | reverse complement strand
GCCATCCGCGATTGATACCCATCGGGCACGTCGAGAACTGGCAGTTTGAAGACACTGCTATTGAAAATTGCGTATTTATCTGGATACTTGGGATTGGGGGTTAATCTCTCCACGAAGTATTGCATCAATTCTTTTTGCAAGACATCGCCCACCCCGCCAGCCAGCATCAACTCGTCGATGCGATCGGGGAGTTGGTCGTCTAGCCAATCGAAAATCGAATTGCAGTAGTTATCGTGAGCTAATTGGATCTCGCGCACGAGGGCGTTCGATTCGCTCGTGCGGAGTTCTGGGACACTATTGCGTAAAATGGGTTCGAGCTGCTGGATATCTTGGGTCAGCCAGTAGTTCGCCATTGCGGTTGACAGCTTGGGCAGATCGTAGCTGTACGTCACTGCGCGGACGGCTCTGACCCAGTGGTTGAAACCCAGATCGCAGGTGCCAATTGCGGTTATTTCGTGGGATTCAGTGGCATAAAAACTTAAATTCCGATGCCCTGCCATCAGGATGACGGCAGTACCCAGACTCTGCCGATCGTTAATTTGGAGCAGCCGAGCGATCCCCGTGCCTTCAGCATAGAAATTACAGTCCGCCAGCTTGACGCTAAATACGCCGACGGGAGTATCGAAATCCGCTAGAGCCGTGAGTAGATCGGCAGATATGCGTTGGCGATCGCGAAACTCTCCAGGCGGCACCAAGCAACCCAGATGTAAGTCGAAGCTCGTACCCAAATTGAAGCGTTGTGCCATCATCGACACCATTGCCAAAATTTTGTAGACGATCGTTTCCGATTTGAGCGGTTTGAGTGGCTGAGTCGCACCCAATTTGGCGGCTAGGTTGCCGACAGCAAAGTAGTCGCCATTGACACCGACGAATGCACGATTGATAAGATCGCTACCCACCTGCTGTCGATATCGATCCAATGTCTCACCGCGTTGTTCGATGACTGCGGGTGAAATAATTAGCGGTACTAGCTCATCACCAATCGATCCAAGGCACTTGAACGAGCTGGAGCCATCATCGATCGCGAGGTATAGTTTCTGCTTGCGCCTACCCATCTAGGATTCTCCATATAGAAAGGATGAAACCGAGGACGAAAGCTTCAACCCTGCATGAGTCTGGCGATCTCGTTCGCGGAGCGTCCGCTGTGCGGAATCGTCATCGCAGCAAAGCACGCCGTCTTCTGCTAAAGCAGACGCTGTGCCTGACGGCAGGCTTACGCCAACGCCAACGGCGGTCGCAGAGGATGTGGGGCGGTTGAGCGGTTGTGGAGAGGCAGGGATAGTCGGTAATGGTAAAGACTTCGCTGGAAGTACTGCTGGCTCAGACATGGGGATTAATCCGCACCTAGTCAACAGCTCATTCGGCAAAATGATTTGACGATCAAGCAGATGAAAATTGAGAAGGCGATTGATTTGACTACTCAAACCGATTACGGATTCGGCGACTGCCATCTCCACCGCTATATCTGAAGCCTGTGGATCGGCGGCTAAAGCGTATGAGTACCAATAACTCTCGATCGCTTCCATCGACTTCGATGTGATTTGCCCCGATTTTCTCAAGTATTCAACAAGTTGGGACTGTCGAGCATTAGTTTGAGAGACATTTATCCTAAGTACATCTTGAGATTTTCTTGCAGCCATAAACTAGATACATGATGTGGATAAATTATGGCAGGTTGACAGCTATAACATAGCAGTATAATAGCGGTAATATTGCGATCAATCTGCCATCAAACTCCCGCCAGATGACCGATCTCGACCCTATTAGCAATAGTAACCCATCTAAATACCACGCGATCGCGATCAAATTTATCCGCAATCTTGCCGATCCGAAATTATTAGTGAAAGCGTAGAATTGAGTGCAACCTGGGGCAGATTGTGAGCGGGGTAGCAAGCTATGTTAACATCCGTATAATTTTCCCAGAAATTTACGGTGGATGCCGTTTGGCAAAAGCGTTTCTCCCTTCAATTCCCCCTCCTTTCGAGACTAATTGCGACGTTCAGACCGCAAAATTAGCCTCCCAAATCCGATCGAAACCATAATACTTTGCGTGGTAGTACCGTCGTGTCACGAGTTGCGTTCTGTAACTAGACTGAAGTGGTGCGGATAGGAATCTGGAGGAGCGAGGTAGTCAATCAAAATCTGTTGGGTAATCATGAGGAAGTCCAAACAAGTCGATCGATCCGAGCGCAAAATTAAACGAGTCGAAGTGCTGATGAGCGATCGCGAGTTGCAGATTGTCGATGCTGCGGCTAAGGAAATGAGATTGAATCGTTCAGAATATTTGAGGGCGCGGGGGTTAAAGTATCCAGCAACTCGCAGTGTTCCAAAGCCTGAATATGCAGCGTTGATGTTGAATTATCGCGAACTACGGGCACAGGGAAATTATCTCCAGCAGATGACGAAGGCAGTCAATCTAGCCAAGATAAATGGGCAATCGATCGTTATCGATGAAATACAGCTTCAAGCAACGCTTGAGGCTAACGATCGCGCCACCCAAGCAATTCTCGCCACCATCTCCTAACTTGTTACTTATTTCTTAAAAATGTCGATCGCTAAAATCAACAAAGGTAATGGTTTCCGTGGGGTGATGGATTATTTATTAAATCCCGCCAAACGACCTCGCATCATCGGTGGTTGCGTCTTTAATTCCACCCCTGCCAGTTTAGCGCGAGAGTTTCGGCTGGTGGCAAATCTGCGTCCGAAGGTGTCTAAACCCGTCCGCCACTTCTCGATCGCGTTTGCCCCAGAGGATGAGACGGTTGACGACGTTACCAAGGAAGCGATCGCGCTGCGAGTGCTAGACGGCTTGGGTTATCAAAAATGTCAATTTATTGCTGTGGATCATCACCGCGACGATCCAGGGCACGATTACGCTCACGACCACGATCATATCCACATCGTCACTAATGCGGTGACGGTTGAGGGTGAATTTGTCAGTGATAGTTTTGACAGGTTCAAGATTCAAACAGTTCTCAGGGAAGCAGAGCGCGATTTTGGACTGCGGGAGATAAAGTGTTCTTGGGAGGTTAAGCGGGAGAGGGCGCAAGCGATCGACCTAGATTCGGAGATGGCACGGATGGTCAAAGATTCGCTCGATGATTGCCCAAATCTGAAGACTTGGCTCGATCGCTTGGCGGAGTCTGGTGTTGATGTGCGGTTCAATCTCAGCACGAGCGATCGCGTTACGGGTGTGACATTCCTCAAGGATGGCGAGGCGCATAAGGGTGGATCTATCGGCTGGAAATGGTCGGTAGTCTGCGAGAAAATCCCGATATCTAGTGGCGATCTTGCCTTAATGCGATCGGCTAATCTTAAAATCCAGGAGCAGTCCGTGGGGTTGAGTCAAATCGAGCGGGCAATGTTCGATCAGGAGGTGGAGATGGCGGTGATGAAATTGGGCGATGGTAACAAGTTTAAGAACTCTCGTGTTGCGATCGAATTAGATAACGATATTCTGACTGTGGTGCGGATGCGACCCGATCGGCTGATGCTCAAAGCTAGGATGACGGGGGATGGGAAGTGGGAACCAGTTGGCTGGCTGAATATCGATCGAAAGGATGTGGAACAGCTCGAACGCTTGAATGAGGTGGAAGCGCAGAGGTTTGATGATGTGCTGGGAGAAGGCAAGGAGAGGAAGAAGGTCTACAAGGTTACTCACAATCCTAGAGTGAAAGAATCTCAACGCCTGAGTCGGGGAATATCGATGTAGGTTAGGTGAAGAGCCATTAAACTCTCGATGACGAGCGCATTAGCTCTCGCTGCGAAGATCGCGGAGCATCGCAACGGAAGTTAGCAAGCCCTGATTTGCTAAAGTTTCCAGATGATTATCAAAAGTCTGCGGTGGATTCTTCAAGCGAGCTAAAATCGTGTCAACAGCTTGTAAAACTTGCTGAGGGTATCGATCGATGAGATCGCCAACAAACACATCTGGGTGTTGGGCGACTATTCCATATCTAGTAAGGATTGAATCTGGAAAATCCTTGAGGTTAAAAGTGACGATAATTTTAGCGTCTGCGCTAATGGCGGCAGCTAGAACGTGGCAGTCGTCAGGATCTGGCAACTCTATGGTGGGAATTAAATCCTCGAAATCTGTGACCAAAGAATCGGGTACATTCTCATTCATCAAGACTCTCAGCCATGCCAGTCTGTCAGCATTCAAGTCGGGGCGTTTGATTAACAGATTTCGCGTCCATTCATCATGAATTAGCTCTGTCCATCTGGCGCGAAAAATTCCGGTTGTTGCCAATTGCACTAACAGATCGCGTAAGGGAGCAGGATACAGAACGCAAGCATCATAGACTACGGC
>JANYIT010000031.1 GCA_025358725.1 Chamaesiphon sp. GL140_3_metabinner_129_sub | reverse complement strand
GTCATCGATCTTGAGTCAGATAATAATGGTTTTTTTGTATTACCCGAAGAGTTGGTAAATTAGTGAATAGTGAATAGTGGATCGATAAAACCACTCCCAACTCCTATCTCCCATCTCCATCTCCCAACTCCCATCTCCCATCTCCCATCTCCCAACTCCCATCTCCCATCTCCCATCTCCCCCCTAATGAAAATTGCTACCTGGAATGTCAACTCAATTCGGACGCGACTAGAGATAGTTACCAATTGGTTGCAGCAAAATCCTGTCGATGTACTTTGCGTACAAGAAATCAAAGTAATTGATGAACAATTTCCCCTTGCGGCGATCGAAGCTTGTGGATATCATGCCTATATCTCTGGGCAGAAAGCATACAATGGTGTGGCGATGTTTAGTAAGCAGCCATTAACCAATGTTAGTTGTGGTTTTGGCGGTGTATTAACACCAGAATTTGTCGGAGATTTGGACGAGCAAAAACGGGTGATTACTGGTAATCTCGATGGTGTTCAGATCGTCAATCTCTATGTACCAAATGGAAACATGGTAACTAGTGATAAATACGCCTACAAGCTGCGTTGGTTAGAATTATTAGGTCAGTATTTAAAAACCACAATTGAGTCCGGTCAACAGTCGATTTGTGTCTGTGGAGACTTTAATATTGCCCTTGAAGATATCGATATTCATAGCAAGACTGCCGCAAAAGATCGGGTGATGGCAACATCCGCAGAACGAGAACTATTACAGAAATCAGTTGTCGATTTAGGCTTCCGAGATAGTTTCCGAAAATTCACTGCTGAAGGTGGACATTTTAGTTGGTGGGATTATCGTCAACAGGGATTTGAACGCAATCGCGGTTGGCGTATCGATCATCTTTATTTAACACCTAATTTACTCGATCGAGCCACTAGTTGTTCGATCGATATTGAGCCACGTCAACTAGTCCAGCCCAGCGATCATGCCCCCGTAATCGTCGAATTGTAAGCTGGGGCTTTTGCCTTTTGCCCCCTCCCCTTATAAAGGGGAGGGCTGGTGTGGGGTAAAGATCTCCGCTGCAACCTCAAATATTTACACGTCAATTCCTCGCAATTACCTTAGCATCAATCCCACCTTTCGGCCCTAATGTTACTCCCCGCCGAGCAGGTACCGCAGGTGATTTACTGGTGAGTTCGAGTTGACAACGGGACAGAATTTCAACTAGAACTAACTTCATTTCCAATTGTGCCAATGCCATCCCGATACAACGACGACTTCCCCCACCAAAGGGGAGATATTCATAAGGCGAAAATTGACGTTCGAGGAAGCGTTCTGGTTTGAATAGATGCGGTTCGGGATAAAGATCTTCGCGATGATGTGTGAGGTAAATACATCCAGCAATAATCGTGCCTGGTTCGATGTCATATCCTTGCAAAGAGACTGGTTCTTGATTGATCCGAGGAAATGTTAACATCCCCACTGGATAAATCCGTAAGGTTTCCGAACACACGGCATTTAAATAAGGTAGTCGGCTAATATGAATAGCATCGCGTTCTGTCCCTAATGTGGTAATTTCTGCAAGTAATTTTGCTTTGACTTCTGGTAGATAATTAATCCAATAAATAGCCCAAGCTAGGGCAGTTGCCGTAGTTTCATGTCCAGCAAATAACATTGTCATCAGTTCATCATGCAACTCGACATCGCTCATCCCATTTCCATCGGCATCTTTGGAGTCAATTAATAGGTTTAAGATATCAGATCGATCTGGTTGACTATTAAGCCGACGATCGGCAATTTCTTGATATATTAATCGATCGAGTTGCTCCCGATCGCGCAAAAATCGCCCCCAAGGACTCCAAGCTCCCAAATCTTGCTGCAAGGCAGGGATGAGTAAAAAACTAGCATTAATTGGCGAGTCAATTAACGACATCACTGCGATTAACTTTGCTCGAATTTGATCGTAGCGTTCGCCTCGATCCAATCCAAATACAGCTTGCAAAATTACCGACAGCGAAATCGACTGCATTTGCTCTCGAAGATTGATAGTTTCACCTACTCGCCACTGGGCGATTAAATCTTTAGTAGCTGCACAAATTAAATCGGTATAAACCCGAATTTTATCGCCATGAAAGTGGGGCATTAATAACTGTCTTCGCTGACGATGTTCGCCCCCACCTAATAAAATCACCCCCCGATCACCCAAAAAAGGTTGTAAGATTTGATTGATCGAGCCAGGTGCTGTAAATTGTTTGGTATCGTTGGTTAATACCTGTTGAATTGTTTGCGGATTGCTGATAAATACCGCCCGATCTAGTGCGCCAGACATCTTGAGTGAAAAAATATCCCCACATTGTCGATCGTAGTCATGCATGTATTTGAGTGGGTTGGTAATCCACTGCCCTAGCTGGATGGGTTTCGGTGTATTAAGAGTAGGTGGTGAAGTCATGAGATTTTAAATAATGCAAGATATATATCTCTATTATCGGATCATTCTAGATTTCTGGCATCACAACTAATTACGCTCGATCTTTGCTGGGTTCGATCGTTCCGGTTCTGTGAACCACCATCATAAACATTGCATCTCTAGCAAAAATTTCAAATTTTGTCCCTTTCAACGGCTGCGAATAAGTCTGTGGGTACTTTGAGTAATTTTTGTTCGCGAAGCTTACACCTAAGCGCAATCGATAGTAGAGTTGATTGGTATTTTAATTAAGATTGAGTCAAAATACAAGTTGTTGGAAGGGATAACAAGATCGATTTCGACAAAATTTCTATTTGAAATATGACTAAAGATAGATAGATCTGGAGTGAAAATATGACTTTAGTGTGATGATTCTAGATCGCGGGTGACATACAGTTGAAATAAGATTATTTGATTGAGATCTACCCAATGCTAAAATTTACTATAATCAACGAAAAACTGTTTGTTAAAAGCATTACACTGTTAACTAATAAAATTACTGAAAAATTAGGATTACCGCAACCACCTCAACTCAATTATCAGCAATTAGCAGATGATCGATTCTCCGCAGGAGCGGCTACGCCAACGATAGTTGAAGAAACCTATCCTATTCCTCCCTATGATGACCCTTTATATTAATTTGGAATAAATTTCGATCTCATCGATCACCGAAGCTAGTTTTAATAACATCACCCAGTAAATATCCAAACATTCCAATATTAATCGAGAAGATAATTAGCTTTAATATATTTACACCTTTGAGCAACTCAAATATTTCTGGAGGTATACTAATCCCTACTAATACCAATACTAATAACATCGCCCAAGACTTTTGATACCACAATCCGATCGCTTCAATTGTTGTCACTAAGCTATACACCCCAGCTACAATGCCACCTAATTTCAATTTACTCGGATCGATCGTCATGAGTTTATTTACCAACCATTCAATGATGAAGAACTTTGTTTTGAGAACGTATGAGTTGGAAAATTCCATTAGTTCTTGATGATTTTTCATCACGAATATCGAGGCGACCGCCGTTATGAATAGTAGGATAGCTACAAAACATTTGTAAGCTACAATTGCTAACAGAGCTGGCGGACGCTGATTGCTCATTAGGGTGCTTTTTAAAGAGATTAAAATCGACGGAAGTATGTCCCATTATTACACATGTAAATTTTAATCTTAAACTTAACAACATATTGGCTTGAAGCTATTATTTAGTTCTCATGTTAAGATAAATAGTACGCACGCTAAGTAATTGGCAAAATGAACTACGCATCGATCGATTCCGTTTTATTAGCCCCTGGGCAAGAACTCAGGGCACCACATAGCACGGGGTACAGAATTAAATTACTGTCCCAACTACTCTATCGCAAGTTCAGCGATCGGCTAGAGCCGTTTGGACTCACTCCCTTTCATTGGTTGGTACTGTGTTGCTTGTGGCAAGAAGATGGTTTACCGACTTCGGGGATTGGCGAGAAATTGCAGCAGGTGGGAGGAACCTTAACTGGTGTTCTAGATCGGATGGAGGAACGGGGTTTTGTGCGGCGGGCAAGAGATCCGGCGGATCGGCGCATCTGTCGAATTTGGCTCACTGACTCGGGTAAAGATTTGGAGAATGTATTGCCGCAAATAGTCGCCGACTTACACGATGAGACTTGGGCTGGTGTTTCGGCGCAAGAACGGGAGCAGTTTTCGCAATTACTAAACCAGGCGATCGCTAATTTAACTTAAGTTATCCTAATTATTCGCTTCAATTTAGCTCACGAGATCAAAGGATTGCTGATGCAGACGGTGAACCGTGCGAACTCTATTTTTACAACAATACTACGCACCCTAAATAATTATCTTTTAACAGCAAGAACCAGTCACTTAATCAGCTAACGAAACTATGAAACCCACGATCGCAACTAATAAAAATCATAACGGCCATCACGTTGAAAGTCACAATCTAGATCCAAATATTATTACCTTACCCACATCAACACCACCAACAGATGTAGAGACAAAAACCATCCCGATCCCTGAGCCAGAGCCGCTAGAACAACCAGCACCACAGCGAAAAAAACCGATCGGCTTAATTTTGGGTGGATTAGGGATTGGAGCAATTGTAGCGAGTGCATTTGGGTATCATTATTGGGAATATACCTCCACTCACCAAGCAACAGATAATGCCATAGTTACTGGACACATTCACCAAATTAGTAGCAGAATTGTCGGCACTGTAGCTGATGTAATGGTCAAAGATAACCAGCTAGTACAGCCTGGACAATTGTTAGTAAAGCTCGATCCTAGTGACTATCAAAATAAAGTGCAGCAAGCACAAGCCGCACTAGCATCAGCCCGCCTTCAGGCAAATGCAGCGCAGGCGACGATTGCCTTAGCAGCTCAAACTACCAACGGTAAAACAACTCAAGCCCAAGGTGATGTTAGCACCGCTCAGGCGGCGATTGTGACAGCTCAGGCGACAGTCCAAGAAGCAGTCGCGGGCATCCCCGCCGCCCAAGCCGTTGTGCAAGAAGCGATCGCGGGAATTTCCGTAGCCCGATCCCAGGTAGCCCAAGCCAATGCCAACTTAGCCAGAGCCAAATCCGACTATGATCGCTATCATACGTTGGCTCAACAAGGTGCAGTTGCTCGTCAACAATTGGATACAGCTAGAGCCGCCTATGATGTCGCTCAAGCGCAACAAAGTTCGGCGATTCAAGGAGTACAACAAGCTCAAGCACGACTAGCCGCAGCCAAAGTCGGAGTCGCCAAAGCCCAATCGCAACTAGCCCAAGCCCAAGCTGGAATTACCAGTGCTCAAGCCAAACTCGCAGCATCTAAGGGCGGATTGCAACAAGCTACTGCCAGCGGACAACAAACGGCAGTCAACCGCAGCCAGTATGCCGCCGCACAATCGGCGATCTCGCAATCTCAAGTAGCTCTCCAGGACGCACAATTGCAGCTATCCTACCTAAATATCACCGCACCGAGTGCCGGACGGATCGGCAAGAAAACTGCTGAAGTTGGCAATCGGATTCAAATCGGTTCGCCATTAATGGTGGTTGTCGATCGCGATTATTGGGTAGTGGCGAATTTCAAAGAAACCCAATTGGGTAAAATGAAGGAGAGACAACCAGTAGAAGTTAAGTTAGACGCTATCCCCAGCCATGTTTTTAGAGGTTATGTAGATAGTATTTCACCCGCTTCTGGTGCTCAATTCTCCTTGTTACCACCAGATAATGCAACGGGAAATTTCACCAAAATTGTCCAACGAATTCCGGTCAAAATTAGTTTAGATCCCCAAAGTATCAAGGGTTATGAGTCGCGAATTGCCCCAGGGATGTCGGCTGAAGTTAATGTTGAAATAAAATAAGTGATTTGGAGTTTGCTGCGGAGATTTTACCCCACCCCAGCCCTCCCCTTTCTAAGGGGAGGGCTGGGGTGGGGTAGGATCTCCGCAGCCCCAAAACAAATAATTAACAAAAATTAGGGGTTTAAATCCCCATCCTAAAAACCTCACTTTCAACTTTCTGTCTTGTCTCGCTGCTTGGTGCGCTAAACCCTCGGGGAACCCGAGGAGCGCGCATCTGCAAACTGTCGGGAAACCCGACAAGCGCGAACCGCAACTTTCAACTTTTTAACCATACGGAGTTAACACCGTGGCAAATCCAAGCATAATTACTAACCAAAATTCACCAGAATATGTACCGCTGAGAACCTGGATTGGAGTCTCAGCTAGTATGTTGGGTGCATTTATGGCGGTGCTAGATATTCAAATTACTAACTCGTCTTTACAAGATATCCAAGCAGCTTTAGGTGCAACATTGGAGGAAGGTTCTTGGATTTCTACAGCCTATTTGGTAGCTGAAATTGTGGTAATTCCCTTGACGGGTTGGTTGTCACAGGTATTTTCAATTCGCCGCTATATATTAGTCAATGCGGCATTATTTATTTTCTTTTCAGTGTGTTGTGCTTCGGCATGGGATTTGTCCTCAATGATTACCTTTCGTGCTTTACAAGGAGCGACTGGTGGGATTTTGATTCCGATGGCATTTACCAATATGTTGATTAGTTTACCACCATCTAAACAACCGATCGGCATGGCATTATTTGGCATTACCGCGACATTTGCACCATCGATCGGACCGACATTAGGTGGGTGGCTGACAAATAATTTAAGCTGGCATTATATCTTTTATTTGAATGTAATTCCTGGTCTATTATTACTTGCTGGTGTTTGGTATGGAATCAAACAATTACCGCCTAAACCAGAGTTGCTCAAGCAAGGTGACTGGTGGGGAATTGGATCAATGGCGATCGGGCTAGCATCTTTACAGGTAGTATTAGAAGAAGGTGCTCGGAAGGATTGGTTTAGCTCATTTTTTATTGTCAGCCTTGGTGCGATTGCTGCTATTTTCTTATCGATCTTTTTCTGGATTGAATTAACTCGCAAACAGCCATTTATTAATTTACGGCTATTACAGCACCGAAATTTTGGACTGGCTAGTATTGTAAATATCTCAATGGGCGTGGGATTGTATGGTTCGATTTATATCCTACCTTTATATCTAGTCCAGATCCAAAAATATAATGCTTTGCAAATTGGAGAAGTATTAATGTGGGCGGGGATACCGCAACTATTTCTAATTCCATTTGTACCCAAAATTCTCCAGCGATTTGATACGCGGTTAGTAATTGCGGTGGGGATAAGTTTATTTGCGATTAGCTGTTTTATGAATTCCGATTTAACTAGTCTCACTGGTATCGATCAATTACGGTGGTCGCAATTAGTTCGAGCGATGGGTCAACCACTAATTATGGTACCATTATCTGGTGTCGCTACTGCTGGTTTACCGCGTGCTCAAGCTGGTTCCGCGAGTGGTTTATTTAATATGATGCGGAATTTAGGCGGTTCGTTTGGAATTGCGATTTTGGCAACTTTATTGACTCAGCGGGAACAGTTTCACTCCAATCGCTTGGGTGAAGCTGTATCGTTGTACAATCCGGCGACTCAGCAACGGGTTGATGAATTGACTCAATTGTTTGTTAGTCAAGGTGTAGAATTGAGTACAGCCCAAGCTCAAGCATTTAGATCGATCGCTAGCATCGTGAATCGTGAGTCTTATGTGATGGCTTTTAATGACTGTTTTTACTTTATCGGCTTTGCATTGCTGTTGAGTGGTGTGGCAATTTTGTTCTTTAAGAAGGTGAAAACAGACGCTGGAGCTGGTGGCGGTCATTAAATGTCAGTTCAGTCGATTTTCGGTTAATTATCAGCCTCTAGCCCCAAGACAATCGTCGCATCTAACTACCTGGCTTGCAAATATTGTACTCCCCATGAGATATTACTTGCTGAGGTTGAAGCAGACCATCTAAATCGAGACACAACATCCGATAATTGCGAGTGATGGGAATACTAATAACCGATCGATCGTGGCGCAGTCTTTTACCTCGAAATTCGCGATAATCTCGACAATTTTGTAAACCATCGATAATATTCCTTGCTTTTAAAATCACATGGGCTGGTAAATGCTGGAGATCGATTGAGTCGAAACTAAAACTATTCCGCCAGCTCTGTTTTTCTGCTCTCTTTTGATCATCGATGACATCCTCTTGCAAGCAACGATGGCAAATTTGCCCGTAGCCTTTATGACCACATTGAAACAATTTTCTGTGTCTGCTCATAGTCTGCACCCCGATATCTATTAAGGATTGAAGTAGTTATTTTGCTGGTGATTCTGCTTGTCGATTGGCACGCATCGCTTGATAAATTTCTTCGATCTTTGTCTTTTGATCTGTGGTCAGATTAATACTAGTCAATGCTTGA
Source organism: Chamaesiphon sp. GL140_3_metabinner_129_sub (assembly GCA_025358725.1). Taxonomy (GTDB): domain Bacteria; phylum Cyanobacteriota; class Cyanobacteriia; order Cyanobacteriales; family Chamaesiphonaceae; genus Chamaesiphon. The sequence continues at coordinate 20,463 of JANYIT010000031.1, read as the reverse complement.
CGCATCTTTTCGCCTGCTTGCATTTTCGAGTCCAATTCTTTGATCTGTTCTAGGGTTAAAACAGCTTTAACTCAGAGAGCCACACCTAAATCAATTAGATAATATTTGTATTGTTGCCACAGGTGTAATAATGAGGATGATAATGTATAGACAGCATTTCCTGACATAACTCATTATGCAATCTAAAATATTCTGGGGTTTAATGCTAGTTAGCCTCGCTTTGAATAATCCGAAAACACTAGCTCAAACACTACCCTTATCACCACAACTGATTCCTTTCAATTCTAGTCAGGGTGAACAACTCTTACTAGATAGTCAAGCCAGACAAGATTATTTTCTGTTGAGCAACCAATTTGTCACCCAAATCAATCAGGCTTATTGTGGAGTAGCCAGTAGTGTGATGGTATTAAATGCTTTGGGATTATCTGCCCCAGAATCTCGTCAATATAAACCTTTTCACGTATTTACTCAGGAGAATTTTTTTGATCGAGAGGAAACTAAAAAAGTGGTGTCAGCCGATCTAGTTTCGCGGCGGGGGATGACATTAGCGCAGTTAGGAGATTTATTGATTAGTCACGGAGCTAAAGTTAAGGTTTACTATGGCTCAGATATTGATTTAGATCGATTCCGATTTCTCCTGTTGCAAAATCTATCAAAACGGGATAATTTTGCAATAGTTAATTACTTGCGAAAAACCATTGGACAAGAACGCGGCGGTCATATTTCACCCATTGCTGCTTACAATCAACGTACCGATCGCTTTCTAATTTTAGATGTTTCTCGCTATAAATATCCTCCAGTATGGGTTAAAGCGATCGATTTATGGCAGGAGATTAAAACAACAGATGCCGATGCTGGTAAAACACGGGGCTTTGTCCTGGTAACGAAATAAATATTCTACTTCCCGGCGGAACACATGATTTATTGATTTCACTGCCCACCCTACTGGTTTGACCAGACTTTTTTCTTGGTTAGGAAGTTTGTCTGATGTGCGATCGGATCGAATCAATTAGGATGATTATATCTAAATAGTATTAGTTTTTTAGGGATGGCAATGCCCACCAGCTAGAACCTTGGATGAGGTTTGCCTGTAACGATACTAGAGCGAGGAATATTAATATCAGATGAAGCTGCTTTGACATCGATCTTGATCGTTAAAGAGTCTAAGATGTCTGCTAACTTGTATTGGACTCCGTATGGTGTCGGAATCGATTTTGTTAGTAGAGATTCTACCAGTTTTTTGTTTAAAATCTCCCAATAATCAGTTTCGTTTGGATAATTCACAAAAAAGTTATCGATAAATTTATAAATTGGTACAAAATCTGGATAACTCATAAGTTTGGATTTGCCAATTCCATGCTTATATCGATAGCTAACCTCAAGATCGAGTATAGCTTTACCCTGATGTTTGACTGCATAATTATCGAATTTGAAAGACCATCCTTCATAGCTATAATCCATCACAATCGGACTACTTCGAGTAAATGTTTTGGCAAATACTCGCTCGATCTCCAAATTACTAAATGCGAATCCTAGAAAGATTAATAATCCAATAATAATTAGAAATCTACGGGTAAATTGCATAGGATTTGGGTGGTTTAAATTAACCACTTATTCAAAAAAGAATTGAAGGTAGAAAAGCACCTGTGGGTCGATCGTAGCCGCCGAAACTCATCAATGTCATCGGTTCGACGACTCGTAGCCCTTGCTGCAAGCACCAGCGGAACAGTTGACTATTGCGTGTCGGGAGTAAAAATCCTTGTCCTGTAAACGATGTAGCGGCACCAATTAGTGCCTTCAGATCTTCATTACTTTTACCAACAGCATGACCGAAGAAACCGATCGAAGTAGCATATCCGGTGATCATATGGTCATCTTCGACGACGGTAGCTGTGCCTTGCCCAATCGCCTGACGGAGATCACGATCACGATCGAATCCATGCACCTGCTGACAGAGCCGATTACAATCTGCTAAATCGTCGGTAGTTGCCAGCCGGACTGGATAACCTGGCAGTTCCAGTCCCAATGATTGTCCTTGAATGCTTACCAGTGGCTCCCGCACATCAAACCCTAGCTTGGTATACAGAGCTAGAGAGCAATTATTATATGCTGCCTGAACTAGGCGCACGCTAGTCAACCCCTGCCGCTCTGCTCGATCAAGTACGGCTGTGATCAGATGTCTACCCACGGTAGTATTTTGAATGCTTGGAGCCACTGTAATCGGGCCGATACCAGCCACGATTTTCTCTTCCCACAGGAAGTTACTAGCCACAATTTGTCCGTTCAGCTCAGCGACTACGGAGTAGATATCCGATCGAGCAAACAGCCGTGACATGAGGTCACAAGCCGCCTCAACAGTGGGAAAACTTGACGAGGATTTGTGCTGGTTGGAGATATTTTTGAAGGCTTCATGGCAAATTTTACCGCAAGCCTGAGCATCTTCAGGATTGCCAGTCCGTAGTTTTAAAGTTCTATGTTCAGATGGAAAGGCTGCACCAACGGCGAGGGATGTTAATTCTGGCATTCCTACTATGTTCCTGTCGCAATCCTAATATATACTGTGTAGCTTTTTACTATCTAATTCCTTCACACAAGTTTAATTTGGCGATCTAGCGGCGGTTAGAACAGCGGCTGCTTCTTGTTTTACTATTCCCCTTAGTTGTGATCCTGACTAAAGAGTATGCTCTCAGAGAAAAAGTCAGGACAATAAAAGAGTCGATCGTTATAATTCAGAGCCATCTAATTTCGGTGCATAATCTCCTTGAAAAACAACACCTATGCAAATAATCGCCATGAAAACCATGCCGATTAAAAAGATAGCATTCGCAATATTCCCAACTCGCCGCACATTCCGATTGCCCTTGGTCATGACTCTGACTACCCAGTATGCCATCAGGTAAGCAATGAGGAAAATAAAAGAATCAATCGCCAGTAGATCGTCAAGATATGTATTAAGACTATTGACATCCTCGTCTACATTGAGAATAGAAACTCCTGTCAGGCAAACACCAATCATTGCCACGGATACTTCCGAAACATGTAAGTAAATGTCTCGATCGAACATCCGCTGATAAAAAGCATCGATGCTAGAATGTTCGGCTTTAGGCGAATCAATTGGATCTTCACCATCGGCTGTTTGCTTGGAAATATTCATTGCACCGATAATTTTTCTACTCATTTTTTTCATGGCGATCGTGACGATGGTGTTGCTGCTTCACGTTCTAATCTTAGTTGAAAAACAATATATAGCGATTCTAACTGAGAAGCTTAACCCCTAGATGTTAACATTTCGGCGAGGAACTCAAAGAGGATTGCTATATCACCAATCGCCATGAGAATTATTGAGATTAAAAAAAGTGTTAACTAGACCGCAATCAAGCGATCTAGTTAATTAATTTAGCGATTGTGACGGTATTGACCATGATACTTGTCATAACGTCCCCGGGATTGCTGGCGACGGCGTGCTGCTTCACGTTCGCGCTCACGCTCTAACTCACGCTGACGCGCTGCTTGAACACGGCGACGGTATTGTGGTTGCTCACCAAGCTTGATAATTACTTGTGAATGCAGATCTCCCGCTGGTTTTTGAATGGACAGAGGATTAATATTGGTTGCGGCGTGAGATGCTGGTGCGATCGCGATGACTGTTAGTAAACCGAGTAATAATGAAGTAAGTTTCAACATCAGTAGATCCTATTTTTTTGATAATTTGGGTTAATTGAAGCTATGGAAGTCAGCCCTGTTTGTGCCAGCCACCATGTTTGTGAGATTTGCGTTTGGCTTGTTGCTCTGGGGTGAGAATTGCGTTTAATTGTTGTTCGCTAGATTGACGAATAGTTTGGATTTTCGCCTTTTGATCTGCGGTCAAATTCATACTCTTCCAACTGTTTCGCATCGCTTGGTGACGATCGTGACGCGCCTTAGCTTGCTGTTGTTGGGCGGGGGTGAGGACTGTATCCATCTGGCTGCGCGCAGATGCCCGTAGTTGCTCCATTCTGGCTTTTTGGTCGGCAGTAAGGTTTAGGTTGTTACCCTTACCCCATCCACCACCACCTTGAGTCATTTGTGCTTGTTGTGCGGGGGTGAGCATCGCTTTAAATTGCTCTTTGTTAGCTTCGCGAATGGTTTTGAGTTTAGCTTTTTGATCTGCGGTTAAGTTCATGCCATTGCCATCTTTGTTAGCTTGGCGTTGACTCTTAATTTGTTCGCGTTGTTGACGTTGTGCGGGGGTGAGAACTGCATCGATCTGGCTGCGAGTGGATGCTCGTAGTTGCTCCATTTTGGTCTTTTGTGCGGGAGTCAGATTGAGATTTTCCTGATGTTTGCCCATCTCACCGAAGGCAATTTGGCTGTGGGAATGGTTGTGGCTAGGGTAGTTACCAGCCGCAAATGATGGAATCGCAATCACCAGTGCGAGGAGAGGAAGTAATTTGGCTAGTTTGTTGAGCATGGTGGGAGTGGGGTGGTTTGGTGTGGAGCTATGTTTGATTTCCATGCTGCTATCTTATTCGTTTTGCGCCGATTCCCACATCGAGCTAAAGTCACGATCGATTCCCCGCATCATCTACCCCCAGTCATGGCTCTAATCTGCCCTAATCGTGACTAAGGTAATGCCCGATCTTGGAACAAATCCAGTTATGTTAGAAAGCAGAGAACGTGTCGCCTCATTCCGCCGACATTCCCCACATTCCCATGCGCCATCCCCTGAGATCGTTACTATATATTGAATGGATTTTATTTGCAGTGGTGATGACATTGGAAGTGTCTCCCTATCAAGCACAATTGCTCGAACCAAAATGGCTGAACATTGGGATTGTGGCGGTATTAGCGGTGATGGGATTGCGCTTACCATTGGAGCAGAAATTATCAATTCGAGTTATTTATACGATCGCTCAAATCAGCCTAATTTTAATAGCCGCTGGTGTGGGGATGCGTCCGGCTGGTTTACTTTATATCATTGTGGTGATTCGGAGTTATCTGATCTTTGGACGACAATATCGGTTGTGGTTGACTGCTGGAATATTTGGTTTGTATCTGATGACGATGAATTTATTTCCTAACCGCCGTTTACCGCCTCATTCAGATGAGAACTTGCAAAATCGGACTAACATTCAAACTGTTCAGCCCCGATCCTCAACGACAAATCGACGTGAACGTCGGGATGGATTTCGCTGGGGCTTTGTGGTGTTATTCGGGGGAATATTATTCAGTTTGCAATTGTTAATCGATCGAATTCTCGCGGAAAAACAAGCCAAAGAAGAACTGGCGATCGCCAATCAACGCATCCGTAGTTATGCTCTCAAAGCGGAGGAAAATGGCAGTTTACAAGAACGAAATCGGATTGCGCGAGAAATTCACGATTCGCTCGGACACTCTCTCACTGCGCTCAATCTGCATCTAGAAATGGCTCTTAAACTCTCTCAAATTCAACCAGAAAAATCTCGTGAAGTGTTGACAGAAGCCAAGCGGCTTGGTTCGACTGCCTTAAAAGATGTGCGGCAATCTGTATCAACTCTCCGCTCCGATCCGCTCCAAAAACTAGATCTACTGATCGCAATTTATAAATTGGCAGATGAATTTAAACTATCCAATCATGTTCGACCAGCATGTTATTTGAATGTACCCCCCAACTTACCACAACCGATCGCCACGACGATCTATCGCATCATCCAAGAAGCACTCACAAATATCAGTAAATATGCCCAAGCTAGTGAAGTAATCATCGAAATTCAGACCCTACCGACTGAACTAAAATTACGAATTGTTGATAATGGCTGCGGCTTTATTCCCAGCAATAATATGACCGGATTTGGATTGCAAGGGATGCGTGAACGAGTACTATCATTACAGGGTAAGTTTGAAATTATTAGTACACCCGATGCTGATTCAGATCCACTACATCCCAGCGGTTGTCAGATTGTAGCAATTATTCCACTCAGTTAGGTTTTAGGTTTGAGACTTTAGCACTATTTACTATTCATTAAATGATTTCCTTATTACTTGTAGACGACCAAAATTTGATTCGGCAAGGATTAAAAGCTTTGCTAGAGCTAGAACCCGATTTAGCCGTAGTTGGTGAAGCTGAAAATGGAGCAATCGCGATCGATCGGGTCAAAGAACTCCAGCCGAATGTAGTATTAATGGATATTCGGATGCCTGTGATGGATGGAGTCACGGCGACGAAGGAGATTTGTCAGCAATTTCCCAATGTAAATATTCTGGTGTTGACCACTTTTGATGATGATACTTATGTAGCCGCAGCGATTAAATATGGTGCGAAAGGTTATCTATTAAAAGATACTCCTTCCGAGGAAATTGCGGCGGCAATTAGAGCCGTTGCACTCGGCTATACTCATTTGGCACCAGGGATGATGGCAAAAGTCATGTCTGGTCAGATCGATCAAACTGAAATTACATTACCACCAGAATTGGCGGAACTAACCCCACGGGAATTAGAGATTTTAAAACTGATTGCTGTGGGTGCAAATAATCGTGAAATTGCTGGGCAATTATATATCTCTGAAGGCACAGTCAAAAATCATGTGACGAATATCTTAAATCGATTAAATTTACGCGATCGCACTCAAGCGGCAATTTTAGCTAAAACTTATCTGACAATTTGAGTAAGTCTGTTAACAGTTATTCATTGTGGTTTAATCGGGACAGATTAAGGAGATCGATTAATAATTCTGGCACCGAAATTTGAGTCAAAATACATGAATAAACTCACAACGAACACCACTCAGCCGCCAGTTAAAACTCGCTCTCGGCTGTTTCAAGGAATTTTACCTTTAAACAGACCGAACATCAGTAACGACATCATTGGGGGCATTGTTCTCGCTGCCATTGGCATCCCAGAAGTGATGGGATATACCAAGATTTCCGGTACGCCGATCGCCACTGGACTCTATACACTGCTGTTACCAGCAATTATTTTTGCAATCTTGGGTTGTTCTCGCCATCTCGTCGTCGCTGCCGACTCCGCAACGGCGGCAATTCTGGCGGCTGGGCTATCTGGATTGGCACCCGTTGGGAGTTCGCATTATTTAGCTTTAGCTGAAGCCGTCGCCATCCTCGTCGCGGGAATATTGCTATTAGCACGGTTATTTCGGCTCGGTTTCCTGGCAGACTTTTTATCGCGCACCGTATTAATCGGTTTCTTGACTGGGGTGGGAATTCAAGTGGCGATCGGTCAATTAACTGGATTACTAGACCTCAAAAGCGGCGGACATCAACCCCTCCAACAAATCCTCACGGCGATTGAAGGTTTACCCCATGCTAACCATCTCGCGATCGGGATTGCGCTCGCAGTCCTAATCACGATTCAGTTATTCGATCGATTCATGCCCAAGTTCCCTGGCGCATTGTTGGCGGTAATCGTGGCAATCTTTGCCAGTTGGCAATTTAACTTTGCCAGTCATGGCGTAACCGTCGTCGGTAACGTACCCAGTGGTTTGCCCTCATTTGGTTTACCCACAGTCGATCTGAGTGAAATTCCCCAACTCGTGGGGATTGCCCTGTCCTGCTGTATCGTGATTGTCGCCCAAAGTGCTGCCACTTCCCGTGCTTACGCCTTTAGATATAGCGAGGGCTTTAACGAAAACGTCGATCTCGAAGGTTTGGCTGCGGCGAATCTAGCGGCGGGATTGACTGGTACATTTGTCGTCAATGGTAGCCCGACTAAAACTGAAATTGTCGATACCGCAGGCGGACGCAGCCAAGTCGCTCAACTAGCTACCGTAGCCGTCGTGCTAGTCGTGATCTTGTTCCTGACTCAACCAATTAGCTACTTACCCAATCCAGTTTTAGCTGCAATTGTGTTCTCGATCGGACTGAGATTGGTTGACATCAAAGGACTACAAGCAATCTTTAAAACCCATCGTGAAGAATTTTATTTAGCGATCGTCACTGCTGCTACAGTTGTGTTGATCGGCGTAAAAGAAGGGATTATCCTCGCAATTATCTTGTCCCTAATTTTGCATGTCCGCCATAGCTATCGACCGCATTCGGCGATCGTCATTCCCGACGAAAAGCGGCTGTGGCAAGCGATTCCCGTCCAGATGGGCAGCGTCTCCGCACCTGGATTGATTATCTATCGATTTAGTCGCGACTTGTTTTATGCCAACACTACCTTCTTTTCTGAGGAGATTGAAGGACTAGTCAAGAGTGCTACACCGCCGATCCGGTGGTTGATTCTGGAAGCCAGAGCGATTACGGATATTGACTACTCTGCCGCTTTGACGATTCGCGATGTCGCTCAAGAATTAGCTAGTCAGAATGTGATTTTTGTCATCTCTGGTTTGCCACCAGAGACAAGAAGACAATTCGATCGAGATGGACTGACAGATTTAATCGGTACAGAGCAGTTTTTCAACCATTTAGAAGAGGCATTAGCAGTTTTCCATTGTGACTCGACGATCTAGACATAGCAATCCTATTTGAGTTCCTAATCAGTAACGTTAACTCGTCGGGGCGGTGCTTTACTCGTACTGAGCGTCTTGCGCTGTTGGCGTAGCCTCGCCGTTGGCGATACGTAGCCGTTGGCGATAGCCTGCCGTAGGCACAGTGAGCCGAAGTGAGCCGAAGTATGCCCGCCATCTAGGGGTTAAACTGAAGTCGCTGTGGTGCAGTTAGTATCGATCGAACTTAGTCAAAAATAATTGCACGGAATATAGGAATAAAGATTCAGTAAGAAGCTAATATTTGGCAGCGAGTCGCTTTAACTTTTTTTGATCGAGATATTGCCGGAAAGATTCCAGATAAATATAAAAAATTGGTGTAAGATACAGAGTCAAAATCTGGGAAAATAGCAACTCATTGGCTGTACCTAAAGATGCACCTGGAGCTAAGTTAAAGGAAATCGTCGCGGCATTCGATCGACCGGAATGATTGATACTTAGTAGTGCTGTACCTTGAGAGAGTTTTGCGAAGATACTCAGCGGGACTGATTGCCCTGTTGTCGATTTTACATATAGCGATAATAGCGAGTTAATGTCTTGTTAATATTGGGGCATCAACTCCAAAATTACTTGATACTGATTACTCGCACCGTAAACGGTAGAAACTTGATCGGAACTATAGGCATTGCGAATGGTATTTTTGATTTGCTGGGCGGTGATATTGTATGCTGATGCCCGATCTCGATCGATATCAATATAAACAGCATCGGGATAAATACGGCGACGAGGGAAAGTGTCATCGACAGAATCGTAAAACTAATTTCTCGCGAACCATTTAGGGCAGCCTGGAGTGGACTTTCACCCATTTCTAAAGGGCGAACGATATTCTCCAACATGACGATCGCATCATCGACTACAAATCCCACTGAATAATTAGACACCCGTGACTTTTTTCCTAGTTGGCGAAATCTTGATCAATAGTCCAGTGATCAAATTGAAAAGATCTGAGCATACCCACAAATCCTAAATTTGGTTGAAGATGTAAGATATCTGTGGAGATATCGATCGAGGGTTTGACCGAATGACTGAGATCCAGGCTGTGCTATGTGGTTATTATGGCAAAGGCAACGGTGGCGATGAAGCCTTACTAGTATCGATGTTGGAGATGTTACCTTCAAATGTGAAACCGCTAGTATTGTCCGCAAATCCTCGCGCTACCTCCAAAAGCTATGGAGTCAAAAGTTACGATCGGATGAATAGTGGCTCAGTCGTCCGCGCTCTCAAAGAATCCCAAATTTTAATCTTGGGTGGCGGGAGTCTGATTCAAGATGCGACAAGTATGCGTAATTCGATCTATTATGGGGGACTAATGGGCTTAGCCCAACAGTTCGGACTAAAAACGATCGCGATCGCGCAAGGAATTGGCCCTGTGAATAAACCCCTGACTCGCTGGATTGCCAAACGTGCTTTTGGGAACTGTACGGCTCTAAGCGTTAGAGATCCAGCCTCTGCTGCCCTGCTCGACGAATGGGGGATATCCTCGCTGCTGGCTCCCGATCCCGTTTGGAGTCTAGCCGCTACTCCCGTCCCCGAAATTGCTAGTATTCCTAGCCCAAAAATCGCCGTTACCTTGCGATCGCATCCCCAATTAACAAATCAACGCCTAGACACCATCACCCAAGCCTTGGTGGACTTGCAAACCGCCACTGACAGTCATGTTTTACTCGTTCCCTTCCAACCAACTACAGACATGGATATTGCTCGACAAATTCAGTCCGAACTGACAGATAATAGTCAAGTAGTCACACTGACAGATCCCAAACAACTCAAAGGTTTATTTCAAGGCGTAGATCTGGCGATCGGGATGCGCTATCACAGTCTGATTATGGCAGCAGCAGAGGGCTGTAAATGTTGGGCAATCAGTTATGACCCAAAAGTTAGTAAACTAATGACAGAAATCGATATCCCCGGTTGGGAAATGGCAGATATCCCCACAGAGGCAAATGCCATTACTCAAGCTTGGCAACAACACCTCAACACAGGCACAGCTTTGAGCAATGAATCAGTCCGATCGCTCAACCAAAAATCTCTCGCCCACAAAGATTTACTAGCTGCGACAATTAGTAAAATCTCCGCTTAATCATCTCCCTTTAACAAACAGTCGGGATTTATTTCCCCTGCCAAACAAACCAACTTTCTGTCTTGTCTCGCTGTCTTGAAAAGCTGCTCCACTTGCGGAGTTGGGTCGGATGGGTTCCCCATCCGTGACCCATACCCAAGCAGCGGCTCACCTTTGGACGGGTTCCCCGTCAAAAAAGGTGAGACAAGACAGGGGAAACCCCAAGACCGCACTTTTCGCTCTATATGGAGGTTTCCTCCAGATAGAGCCGCAACTTTCAACTTTCAACTAATTAATCTATCCTGCCATGTCCTCAGCAGAACAACATCCCAACGATCTTGGCGCACAAACCACTACCAACTCACCTGTCGAAACCATCTATACCACAGTTGAATCGCAACACGATCGAACTGACTGGTTGACAGTAGTCAGCAATCTCCGGCAAATTAATCGCCAATTAGTAGAAGAAATTGCCAGATTAGAACAAGCTTTAGCATCGACAAAACAGTCACTCCACAACAGAAAAGAAGAAAATCAAACCCATGAAATTACCATATTGCAACAACAAGATGAACTGCGAATAACACACGATCAAGTCGGCGCACTATTTCAACAACTAGAGACTTCTCACCAAATCGGTCAACGTCAACAAACCCTGATCGAAACTCTTTCCCAGCAGCTAGAAATCACCCAAGCAATCGTTCCCCAAATAGAAGCAGAGCATGAAGAACTCACTCAAAAATATCAACAGCAATCGCAGAAATTAACCAAAACCGAACAAGTCGCGATCGAACTTCATCGTCGGCTCAAACTGCAAACCAATACAACAGCAACTTCCATCCCCGCCGCTGTAACAACTGTAAATTCCGCCAGTGGCGATATCTCACCTAGTAGCACCGTCGAGGACACATCAACATTACCCCTCGTTGCCGTTCAGTCAGAAATTGATGATATTGATATCATCGATCTTGATCCTCACCCACCTGCACCCGATGTATCCGCGCTAGAAACAGCTAGTTCCGACTCAAACATCTCAACCGCCGAAATTGACCCAGCACCACCACTAGTACCGCTCCAGATCGCCGACATGGAGACGTTCTGGACTCCATCTGCACCACTAGCCGCCAAGACAATCTTGTCGCCACCAAAACTAGCCGATCCCAGTGGCTGGCGCGAAGCGATTGCTAGTAACAGTCGTTACCATTACACTCTAGAAACATTTCCCACTCCGACACCTCCGCCACCAGATACTGTGGACAAGGAAAGTACGCCAATCGCAGATCCGCTCACTAAATCTGCGCCTAATTGGCCCGCACCCACTCTCGATCTCGATCCTCTTCGGGACAATCAAGCTGAACTATCGATCTCTAAAAACGTCAAGATCGATCTACCTAAATTCCCCAAAAAACAGGAAGGTTGAAAGGCGTAGGCGTAGCATGATCACCTTGAATTCTGCTAAAACAAACAATCCGATTTAACCAAAAAAATGGTTCTGTGAATAACAGAACCATTAACTTATTTAGAGATGACGATCGCATCTAATCCAACCTAGCGAACTACACCAGCTTGCTTAGTCATATCGATCGGTTTAAGTAGATACAAGCGGAGCATTTTTACCCCAATCGACGCGATTGTCGGTAGGTTCATAATCTTTTTCAAGAACTTAGGTGTTGTAGATTGTGCTGATGCTACTAATTTGAGATAGTCTGCAGCGCACTTGTCTAAAATTGGGAAGAACGCCGGATGATCTACATTTAAAATGATCGGGAATACTCGTCCAGCAGTCTTATTTGTTTCTTGAATTACTTCGATATCAAAGTCGCGGCTATTCATCCCCAAAATTCCGTAGAATTTGCTTTCTCGATCTCGGAGATACATCGTGGCAAATACAGCCAAGAGGAAGAACCGACACCAGAGTTTTGCTCTCAAGTCATTTAATAACTGGGGTTGTCCACGCATCACTGCATCGAAGAAATCACCATGACGGTTCTCGTCTTGGCACCAGTTATCAAAGAAATGGAAGATCGGGTAAATTCGATGTTCAGGATTTGCTTCTAAGTGCTGGAAAATCTTGATATATCGCCAGTAACCAATCTTTTCGGATAGGTACACTGAGTAGAAGATAAATTTGGGTTTGAAGAAGGTGTAATTGTGATTTTGAGTGAGAAAGCCTAAATCGAGTGAGAGTCCAAAGTCGGACATCGCTTTATTGAGAAAGCCCGCATGACGCGCTTCATCCCGCGATAGCAGGTTAAAACCTTCAGCTAGAAGTGGATTCGTGTGCTTGAGCTTACGACTGAGTTCTTTGTAGAGCAAGAATCCCGAAAATTCGGAAGTACATGAACTTTCAAGAAACTCGATAAATATCTGACGGGTTTCCGCTGGGATATCATCCCAAGATCGATCGAATTTTTCATCTCTGACGAAGTGATTACGGTTATAGTCATTCCGCATTTCTTCGATAATCGCTTCGACCTCATCTTCATTGACAGAGAGATCCATTTTCGCGATCTCTTCAAAGTCAGTGGTGTAGAACCGAGGCGTGAGCAGGGTTTCCTTGGCAGGGCGTTTTACACCTGGTCTGATTTCGTCAAATGATGACGGTTTTGGAACGGAAGTTACCATAGTAATTTTTTATAGCTAATTCAATTGCGATCGACCCAAGCGACAGCTTAGACATCTCTATCGCTGCTTTAGTGCATTTTACCAAGTCTAGACTGGCTCGGCAGTGGATTTATGTTAAGAGTTGCTAAATGGTCTCGATCGATCTCAGGCAACCTGAAGCGTTCTAGGTTCAGGGATAGATTCACCTTCCGCTTGCCAAGCATCTAAATACATTTCAATTACTTCTTCGCCGTTATGAATTGCCTCGTCACGAGTTTTGCCATGAGTACAAGGCATCATCACCAGTTCAGCAAATTCTGGGATTGTCACCAAGAACAACCGATCCTCATCAGACCATTGGATATTCATACTATATTGACTCATAGATTCTCGTCCTCCTCTTTGATCGATTCTTCGATTATGGTGAGCAATTTTTTCAATTGATTCTCTAGATAGATAGGTACATCATCTCCATCTTTACCTGGAATCGTCAGCGTTTTTCCTAGCATCGGATGTCGCCAACGCTCGTGGCTTCCTTTGCCGCGCTTAGGTAAGAAAACAAATCCTTCTTGTGCAATCTGAGCTTTGAATTCTCGAATCTTTCTGGGCATGGATATTATTGCAGCACTCTACTTTATTCTCGCACCGTTCATGTGTTTTAGCCATTATTAGCAATCTATTAACGGTTCGTCAAAGTCTGCACTCATCGAAATTCTGCCTTGGTACTGCCCAAATACTCTCTGTTTCTTGGGCTGCGCTGAATTCTGTGCCACAGCAGTTCGTTGTTGGGCTAAAAACGCGAAAAAATCAAATACTTGTTGGCGTTGTTCTTTCGACAACAGCTCTAGGTCAGTCATAACGCTTTCTGGCATTAATACTGAGTTTGAAGTTTTAGCCGTCATAATATTTTTAGACGATCGAGCTTAATGTCTCTATTATATCTCACTGTCTTCGTGGGACTCGATTGATCGAATCCCACCTCTCCAGCTATATCAATCACTAAACTGTCTGAACGATGAAACAACATTTACTTGAAGTTTGAATTTAGACTGATATGGGTCGAACCCTAACAACAAATCATCGCTGAAAAGGTGTACCTTGATGAAAACGCAATACCCAACCGCTTGTTGTTCGCGACCAAATAGAGCTTCTGTGTGCATATTCAATAACGCCATCATACTTAACTGCACTATCATAAGTAACCTGAGCAGTACTTTCATCGAGTAAGCGAACATGAAATTCTGGCAGTGGGAGAATAGCATCTATTTTCTGGTAATCGATCGCGAGTATATCTTGTCTTTGATAGATACGTCCAGATCGTCCAAACTCAAAGAAGTCATCCGCGATAAGTTCGTTCATGCGGTAGATGTCAAACCGAGTCTCTGCAATCCATAATTCCTCTTCCAAGTGTTCGAGGATTTTTCGGTCTTCGTTGTTAATTTCCATCGCTAGCCAGTAGATTTAAGTTAGAAACTATAATTACTATTACTATAGTGAAATATTCTGAATAATATTCAAAAAAATCCTCGCTATGGAGCGAGGAAAATTAACTTTCAACTTTCAACTAACTTAATGAGCGTCTTGCAGCTCGTAAAAATCAGGCGAAACATAATCCTTCCTGAGTGGATACCCGACCCAATCCTCCGGCATTAATACCCGCTTGAGATTGGGATGTCCGTCGTAGACAATCCCATACATATCAAACGTTTCTCGCTCCTGCCAATCAGCAGTCCGCCAGATCCAATACACCGTTGGTACCACTGGATTTTCGCGCGGTAAGAATACCTTAACTCTCACTTCCTCTGGTTGCACCGCATTATCACTTACCTTAGTTAAGTGATAAAAACTGACCAAATCATCACCAGCCCCCGCGTCATAACCACCCTGGCATTGAAGATAGTTAAATCCATAGGCATATAATGCCGTCGCTACAGGTAATAAAAACTGAGCTTCAACGCGGATCACTTCGACTCCCTGCTTGTCGTTTTCCATCGCTATATGGTCGATAAAGCCATTCTGAGTCAACCATTGAGAGATTTTGCCAGCAGGTACGATGGGGGCGGCGGCTGGGGTGATTTCAGCGGTTTCCTTGGTTTCTTCCTCAGCCACGTTTTACCTCCTGTGTTTGAGCGGTAGCTATTGCAGGCTTGACGGGCATTCCCATTGCGGCGGCAATTTCCGCTGGAGGATTTACATGTGTACCTGGTTGGAGATAGGCTCCGGTCAAAATATCTGGTACGACTTTCATATTATGGGTCGTACTGTAATAGCGGTGAGTCTGATTGAGGAGACTCCGCTCTTGCATCGATTCGTTGGCGATTTTTTTGCGCAGCTTGATGATGGCATCCATGATCGCTTCTGGACGGGGGGGACAGCCGGGGATATAGACATCGACGGGGATCAGTTTATCGACACCACGCACGGCGGTAGGTGAGTCGGAGCTAAACATCCCTCCGGTAATCGTACAGGCACCCATCGCAATTACATACTTGGGTTCGGGCATCTGTTCGTAGAGTCGGACCAATGCTGGAGCCATTTTCATGGTGATTGTTCCGGCGGTGATCAATAAATCTGCCTGACGAGTACTGGCACGGGGTACCAATCCATACCTGTCGAAATCAAATCTAGCACCGATCATAGCGGCTAATTCGATGAAACAGCAGGCTGTCCCAAATAGCAACGGCCACAGGCTCGATAACCGCGACCAGTTGTAGAGATCGTCTACTGTTGTCAGAATCACATTTTCCGATAAATCAGTCGTCACTTGCGGACGTTCGATCGGATTGGAAATCCGGTCTGTATCATTGATATTATTATTTATGACCATTCTAAGGCTCCTTTGCGCCAAGCATAGACCAGCGCAATCACGAGAATTGCGATAAAAACGAGAGCTTCAATAAAAGCGAGTAAGCCTAACTGACTAAACGCCACCGCCCACGGGTATAAGAATACTGTCTCTACGTCAAAGACGACAAAGACTAGGGCAAACATATAATAACGAATATTAAACTGAATCCACGCACCACCGATCGGCTCCATTCCCGACTCATAGGTCGTCCGGCGTTCGGGACCACCACCACTAGGGCGCAGTAGTTTGGATGCTGATAACGCTAAAATCGGCACCAAGCTACATGTCAGCAGGAAGCCGAGGAGATATTCATAACCGTTGAGGACAAACACAGATTATTCATAGTCATGAAGGGATAACGATCGATCTCCCAGCTATCGAGCAGTTAAAAACTAAATCCTCAAATCTCAGTACTCGCAATGGTGATGAGGTGTCAAGGTGATTACCAATTAGCTGCATTATTTGCCGATCGACTCAATCTGTTTATATTTTATCCGTATATCGGTAATCGGGGCTAGGATCGATCGTGGGGATCTAATTTTCCTAGTCACTAATCGCTGCTAATGTTTGGAGCATTGCTGCGGTTGTAAATGGTTTGGTGAGCACCGCGCACACTTGCTGTCGCTCGAAGATCGATTCTAGATGGAGATCGGAACCACTCATCAAGACAATCTGAACTTGGGGGTTAATCTGTCGCAATGTGAGCATTATCGATGGAGTATCTAAATTGGGCATCATCATATCGACTAAGACGATCGCAATACTATGATGGTTTTGGGCATAAATATTGATCGCTTCAATTCCATCACTCGCTAACATCACGCGGTAATTATACGTTTCTAGTGATTCTTTGGTAATTTCGCGAATTGCCATCTCATCATCGACAACTAATACCAACCGCCCTTTGCCATCGTGTAGCTCCGCCGCTGCGGCTGGGGATTCGGCTTCTCGACTATCGATTGCGGGTAGATATATTTTAAAGCAAGTACCCTGCCCAACTTCGCTCTCAACCTCGATCGATCCACCATGAGTTTTGATGATTCCCTGCACAGTTGATAATCCTAGTCCCGTACCTGTTTCTTTGGTAGTAAAAAATGGCTCGAAAATCCGTTCGAGCATTTCATTAGTCATGCCAATGCCTGTATCAGCGATCGTAATCAGAAGATAAGATCCTACTGGCGGCTGAAGATGTAGCCTACTATATTCTGCATCAATCGTGATATTTTCGGCACTAGCTGAAATCGAGCCACCATTAGGCATGGCATCGCGTGCATTTACAAATAAATTCATGAATACCTGATGAATTTGCGTCGCATCGACACTTACCAACCACAGATCCTCAATGTCAAGATTGAGGTTAATCTCGATCGATTTGGGGAAAGTTTGTCGCGCTACACTGATAATTTCTGAGAGGATATGCCGTACTTGCAATACCGCCCGTTCACCATCCATGCCTCGCGCAAATGTAAGAATTTGTTTGACTAAACCACTGCCACGCTTGGAGCTTTCCACCAGCATATTCAATAGTCGCTGACTGCGTGCATCTAAATTTGGCAGCGTCAGCGGTAAAAGCTGCGCCGCACCGACAATCGGCGTGAGGATATTATTCAAATCGTGGGCAATCCCACTCGCGAGACTACCCAAACTTTCCAACCGTTGAGCGCGAAGAAACTGTTGCTCCAAGGATTTTTTCTCGGTGATGTCTACGGCAACTGCATAAACCACCTGTTCTTGGGCGTATGGCTGTGCTTTCCATGACAACCAGCGGTAGGAACCATCTTTGTGTCGATAGCGATTTTCAAACCGAATGGTTTTGTTACCATCGAATAGACGATTTGTCTCTTCGGCGATCGATGGGGTGATATCATCGGGGTGAACAAACTCAATCCAGGAACGAGAGGTCATTTCCGCAGTTGTCCAGCCCAGGATTGTCTCAAATGTGGGGCTAACCCAACGAAAATATCCACTGGTGTCGGCGATGACTTGTAGATCGGAGCCAACAGCGAGAAACCGCTCTCGTTCCTGTTCTAATTGCTTACGATCGCTAATATCCCGCCCTTCGGGAATTAACATTACCACTTTTCCAGTTTCGTCCTTAATTGGACTGAGGGAAAAATCGACAATAATATGGGAGCCATCGGCGAGAAAATGTTTGGCTTCAAACCGTACCAATTCGCCTGTAGCAGCTTGGGCTACAGCCTGTTGAAGTTGCAATTGCAAATCGGGTGAATGAGTCCACCACGGAGTCGCCCAAAATGCTTGCCCGACAACATCATTTGGAGTGACACCGATCGCTTTTAGTGCTGTGTGGTTAGCTTCAAGTAAAATACCATCAGTATTGAGCAATCCAATAAACTGAAAGGTACCATCAAAAATTGCTCTAAACTTTAGTTCGCTTTGCCGCACCGACTCTTCTGCTTGCTTCCGATCAGTAATATCAAAGCGAATTGATAGATATTGAAAAGGCTGACCATTCTCATCCAAACATGGAACGATCGTGGTATCTACCCAATAATAACTACCATCTTTGGCACGGTTTTTGATTTCTCCATTCCAGACTTGTCCACTGGTAATTACTGCCCACAAGTCGCTAAAAAATTCGGGCGGATGATAGCCAGAATTAATTACTCTGTGAGTTTTACCAATTAGCTCCATTGTGGAATATTGAGAAATTTCACAAAATTTTTCATTGACAGAAATAATCACTCCATCTCGATCGGTAGCAGCAACAATGGCCGATCGATCTAAAGCATATTTCTGAAATTGGAGCGATGTTAATGTTGACTTGGCGATCGCTTCAGCATTTTTCTGATCGGTAATATTTCTCGTAAAACAACGAGCGTGAATAAATTTACCATCCTTAAAAAAGGCCTGAGCATCGATCGATACATCACAGATTGAGCCATCTTTGCGCCAGACTTGAGCTTCACATCCTTTGATTGATTGATCATTGGCTACTCGTCTCAAAATATCGGCAATCTTGGCTCGATCTACATGAAAATTTAGGAGTGGTTGACCGATATATTCAGATCGATCGTAGCCAAACATATCTAGTTCAGCCTGATTTACCCAGACAAGATTGCCATGAATATCGACCCAGTGCATTCCAATCAGAGCATTTTCAATAAAGTCAGAAATTCCCTGCTGACTAGCCTCTAGAGCAAGATCACTCGATTGCTGCTCGGCGATTTTTAATTGAAGTTCTTCAGTTAGTAACGCCGATTCCGCCGTTCGTGCCACCACCCGTTCTGCCAAAGTTTGGGATGCTCGAAGCAACTCAGCTTCTACCTGCTCTCTTCTCGCTAATTCTACTTGCAATTCCTGATTAAGCTGCTCCAATTCTGCTGCTCGATCGATCAATTGCGACTGCAAACTTTCTACCATCGAGAGCATTTCTAACGGATCTAGCAATTGCAATAGATTCGATTGAGTCAGAATGCCTGCTAATTCACCTTGATCGTTAGTAATTACCAATCGCCGAATATTTTTGGCTTGCATGATCTGTTGCGCCGCCCACAATGAATCTGTTGGTTGCAAACAAAATAACGGACTACTCATCACCGCTTCAGCCAACAATTGGTCTAAATCGAGTTCCAACGCCTGAAACTGGACGATATCGCGTTCGGTCACAATCCCCACTGGTTGGAGCTGTGCTGACCCATCTACAATGACGATCGAACCGATATTTTGATCCACCATCATCCGGGCAATTGCCAACAGCGTCGTACTGGGCAGAGCACAAACTACATCAGTTGTCATCCCCTCCGACACCAACTTAAACTTCAAGAGATTGATTGGCTGTAAAACCTGACGAATATGCTCTGGAGTGACGATGCCGATCAGTTGTTGTCGATCGTCGAGAATTGGCAAATGCCGGATCTGATGCTGTTGAAACAGTCCTAAAGCAGTCATAACAGTATGGTGTTCCGACAGCACCAAGGTAATCGGATCTGTGGTCATCACATCCCCTACTGTTAGGCTCTGTAGATCGGTTTGGCTGGCGGTAAGTTTGACTAAATCGCGTTCGGTAAAGATGCTGACTAAGCGATGATCTGCGAGGACTAATACTGCGCTATGACGCGCTGCGGCTGATATTTCTACTGCGGGAGATGGTACTTCAGCCCTCAAGATTGAATCTGAGTTCGGCAATAGACAGGTATGTCCCTTTGCCTGACTCATCAAGGAAATTACTGCTACTAACGGCAAATCTGGAGTGACGACTAACGGTTGTCGATCGACTATCGATGCCAAACTTGGTAAATTCTGGCTCAGATTGGCGGTAGGCATATATGCTCAGAATAAACTTTCCTCACATCTATACTAATCCGATAAAAATTACTAGGCAATGGAATTAGTGTACTACATTACTAAATTCTCTCCCCCCTCCCATCTCTCCTACCGTGTATACACAAGTTATTTGAGTTGCTGCGTAGTCCTGTTACCCCACCCCAGCCCTCCCCTTGTAAAGGGGAGGGAGCAAAAGCCCCCCCTTT
>JANYIT010000384.1 GCA_025358725.1 Chamaesiphon sp. GL140_3_metabinner_129_sub | reverse complement strand
GCAAGATAGTTATGCTTCTAATCCTGGAAAGCTACAAATCAATTTTTTATTATGGGCACAGTCTTTCTCTAGTGAATTCATAGCATTATTGTTTTTACTAATATTACTTTCAATATTTCTTATCATTATCAATTCTTTATTTATCATCGGCACATTTCAGCTAATTAGCAAGGGTAAGTTAATACTAACTGGACTACTGCAAGGATTTGCTGGAGTATCTGTATTTAATACTTTGCTACTATATGGCATCATAGATACACTCAAAGAACTTAAAGATCTCGTTGAGCCAGCACGTAATAAGTTTCTGTATGGCTGTATAAATCCTGGCACGATTGTATCAATAGAACCATCACTGGTTGCTGTATTTACTGATTTGACGATGGATGATACCAAACCTCGCCATGTTATTAAAATTTTGCCTCAGCCATTAGAAAAAATCAGCAAAGGTGTGCCTCCAATTGGCACAAGACTTGCGACGGTTGCTTTGTACGAAGGGATAGTAGCAAATCATTATTGGGATGATTTTCATCCTCAAGTAATTAACTGTGTTACCAATAATAAGCCAGACATAGAGAGGGTGATGAAAACTATTCCAGATTGGGAGTGGGAACAGCTTGAAATAGGCTTGAATTATATTGGGAAGACTCAGCCAGGACTATATCATTTGCCCTTTGTCCATTGTAAATTTTGTCATGAAACAGTCTTTCTTCCCCTATATCATAATCATTTGGAACAACATACTAAACCGTTAGATGATGGTCAGATGAAAGACCATATAACCGTTTGTCCTCAACAGCGTTATCAAGGATTACTCGATCAAGTACCAAGTATTTATATTCATCCCCGTTGTAATTCTAGAACAGGAATGCCAGAAGAGATAATTCGCAGCTATCTAGTTAACCCATTTCTATATAATCAACACACATTTTGTAAGGGCTGCGGAGATTATATTCATCAAAGTGAACTATTTTGGTGTGAAACAGGCCAATGTTTAGCAGATTATTTTCACAATTTACAGCAAGACTATTTTCGGCAGATCGATCAAGTATCCGCAGATAATAATTTTAATAGTAACTAATCGATATTAGTCTCAAATTGCACCTGACGATACAGATCTGCAATCGCAATTTCTACTCCAATTGATTCTAGTAAAAGAAGATCTTCTAAATCGTATTCTGACAACACCCATTGGTTTTGATCATTGCGTCGAAATACTTCTACTTTTGGTCGATCTGCCTGAACTAATACATATTCTTGTAATGATAAAAATTGACGATATCTAGCAAACTTTGCACCTCTATCGATTGCTTCTGTCGAAGGTGATAATACCTCAATAATTAGACAAGGAAATTGGACGAGTTGAGCATCATCATCGCTCTGATCACATGTCACCACAACATCGGGATAAAAATACTTTCGTCCTGGCTCTACTTGAACTTTGACATCTGCAATATAAACATCACAAGCGCGATTGAGTAAAGCATCATCTAGGATCTTCGAGAAGTTTAATGAAATGCGATTGTGATTACGAGTTCCACCGCTCATCGCGACTACTTCACCATCCCAATACTCATAACGGTCCTCTTGAGTAAGTTCCCACTCTAGATATTCGGCTGCGGACATCAATAAGCGATCTGGTAAAGCGACCATAATTTAACAAAGGATGTACAGTTAGGTAACGGCGATTCCATATCAGATCCCCGACTTCTCCGAGAAGTCGGGGATCTAGCCGCTCAATGTCCTAACTACCTTGGCGACTGCTATATCTGAATATTCTAACTCTAAACTTGTAGATATAAAAAGATGCCTTAGTTGTAAAAACTAGGACATCTTGATTGTGAGATTAAGATCGAAAGAATAATTGCAGTTGCAAATATTTCAATCTAGAATTCCATTTCAGCAGCTTGAACTTTCTCGACTTGTTTCTTCTTGAGAACTAACAAGATTTGGGATAGCATAATCATAAACACAAATGCGATCAGACCGAGAATGCGATCGGGATTTTGTAAGACGATTTCGATATCTTTCTGACCGAAACCACCAACGTTAGGATTGCTAGTAATTGCTTCGCCAGCAGTAACAGCCGCACCTTCAGCAATCAGGAATTCAGCACCAGCAGGGATTTTGTCGATGACAGCATCACCAGTTGCAGGTTGAATGGTGACTTGAGTACTACCATCTTCCTGTTTAGCAATTGTAGTAATATTTCCAGCGACGGAAGCATTGAAGACACCGTTGTTGCTCTTCTCGCCAGTAGGATAAACCTGTCCGCGTCCACGATTTGCACCAACGTGAATTTGGTATTTACCGAAGTAAATGCCTTTCTCAGTTTTAGGATTGGGAGATAGTACAGGGAAAATGATTTCTTGATATTTATCGCCAGGTAATGGGCCGATAATGACGATATTCTCTTTACCTTCGCCATAAGGTTGGAAATATAACCCTTGGGTTTTTTCCTTCATTTCTGGGGATAGACGGTCTTCAGGCGCGATTTTGAAGCCATCAGGTAGCATTAAGACCGCACCAACGTTTAAGGGGCCTTTAGTCCCATCTGCAGTGACTTGTTGAATGCTTTGGTCATAAGGAATTTTGACAACAGCTTCAAATACTGTGTCGGGTTTCACCGACTGGGGAACTTCGATTTCTGTCGGTTTAGCTGCGAGGTGACAATTGGCGCAGACGATTCTCCCTGTTGGTTCGCGAGGAGTAATTGGATAGGTTTGTTGTGCCCAGAAGGGATATGCTGCGGCTGATTGTGGTAAGGCAATATCGTTGGCGAGGAGGATACCAACACTAGCCAATAGCACGACTAGGGTTTTGGTCAACAGCCGTTGACTACGTTGCCAAGACGGAAATAAAGTTAATTTCATGAGTTAAGGATGACAGACGAAGAAAATTAATAATATACAGATTTTGTTTAGGCTTTAGGCTTGATAGTTTTAGGCTTTGGGTCATGTTCTGATCCCTCATACCTAACCTCTAATCCCTAATCCCTAATTTATGCCCACCACGCTGGTTCGTCTGTGCGGAAGTCGGTTTCAGTCCAAGCGGTGAGAGAGATAGTATCGTTTTCTGTCACTGCCGCATGAGCTAGCGGTAAGGATAGAGGTGCGGGACCACGCACCTTTTTACCTGTCTCATCGTATTGAGAACCGTGGCAAGGACACATGAATTTGTTTTCAGCCTTGTTCCAGGGCACGACACAACCAAGGTGCGTACAGATAGCATTGATACCGTAATCGACGATCGTGCCATCGGCAACAATAATATAGGTTGGATCGCCTTTTAAGCCTTGAGCTAAGTCGCGATCTCCTTTGGCTTTACCAGTCAGAAAGGCACTGACTTTGATATCGTTACCTTGGGCATCTTTGGCAACTGCACCGCCACCAGCATTGCCACTAGAAGGAGGCACAAAGTATGCTACGAATGGATAAGCAGCACCGAGAACCATTCCGGTAATCGTCCCGAAGGTCAGGAGATTCATGAATTGGCGACGACCAAGATCTGGTACATCAGCAGAATTGGTAAGTTGAGTCATAAACTATAAATGGCGGAAATGAATTTTATCAGATTAATATCTTTGCACAACACTTAGTTGTCACACGGTGAGGGAGCTATAGAGTTATGTTAAAGCTTAGACCATTTGGTATTATTACATTTTTCGCACCCGATCGGTAAGATTTTGGCATGTCAAATCCAAGGGGATCGCCCTCAAGCAGCGATTGGCGATCAGTAGGGATTGTCCGCCGTCATGATCGCCGTTTTGAGTTAGAATAAGGTATAAAGTACATAACTACTATTTAGCATGAGTCTTAACGTTGTTCATCTGGTGGGAAGAGTTGGCGGAGATCCAGAACTCAAATGGTTTGAAGGTTCGGGGAAATGTGTCTGCACTCTCACTCTCGCAGTCAATCGTCGTAGCAAAAATCAGGATCAGCCTGATTGGTTCAATCTCAAGATCTGGGGTAAAACTGGTGAAGTTGCTAAAAACTTTGCCAAAAAGGGCAGTCAAATTGGGGTTAAAG
Source organism: Chamaesiphon sp. GL140_3_metabinner_129_sub (assembly GCA_025358725.1). Classification (GTDB taxonomy): domain Bacteria; phylum Cyanobacteriota; class Cyanobacteriia; order Cyanobacteriales; family Chamaesiphonaceae; genus Chamaesiphon. The sequence continues at coordinate 13,619 of JANYIT010000384.1, read as the reverse complement.
GCTCTTTGGAAATTGAAACTTGGGTTGATAAAGCTACCGGAACCAATCGCTCTCGTCCCGTAATTAAGGTTGATACTTTGGATCTTCTTGGCTCTAAAAAAGATAGTCCTGAAGCGATGCCAGATTATATGTAGCATAAACTCCATCGGGCGGGCATACTTCACATAACTGTAGAGGGTGCCCTTTACTTGTAGCGTAGGTACTTGTAGATCTACCCAATGATTCACGTAGTAATTCTTGCATTTTGCTGGATATTCCAGAGTCCAGCATAAATTCGATCGAGTGCCAATAACTCTTCGTGAGTACCAGCTTCGACTAATTGCCCATGTTCCATGACATAAATGCAATGTGCATTGCGGATTGTTGATAGACGATGAGCGATCGCAATTGTAGTTCGATCAACTGTAATTCGGTCTAATGATCTTTGAATTGCTGCTTCAGTTTCATTATCGACTGCTGACGTTGCTTCGTCGAGAATTAAGATGGGTGGATTCTTTAAAACCGCACGCGCGATGGCGATGCGTTGGCGTTGTCCTCCTGATAATTTTTGTCCTCTTTCGCCGACAATCGTATCGTAACGCTCTGGTAATCGATCGATAAAATCATCAGCTTCGGCAATTTTGGCAGCGGCGATCACTGAATCTAGGGTGGCATCTGGACTACCATAAGCAATATTTTCTCGGACTGAACCGTGAAATAGAAAGACATCTTGACTAACTAAGCCGATCGATCTGCGTAAGTCGGCTAGATGTAAATCTTGAATATTTATACCGTCTAAAGTAATCGTCCCTGACTGAATTTCATATAGTCGCAGCAGCAGTTTTACTAATGTGCTTTTCCCCGAACCTGTCGCACCGACAATGGCGATTGTTTGTCCTGATGGAATTGTTAATGATAGTTTGTTGACGACAGTCGATCGATCTGGATAAGCGAAAGTCACATCCTTTAGTTCAATCTCGCCTTGCACATGTGGTAAAGCCAAACTTCCAGCATCAACCGCAATTGGTGTATCTAATAAATCCATTACTCGATGAGTAGAAGCCATCCCTCTTTGATAGAGATCCAATGTTTCGCCTAAACGAGTCAGCGGCCATAATAAACGTTGAGTCAGATAAATTAGAATACTGTATGTCCCTACACCCAATTCACCTTTTACAGCAGCAAGTCCGCCTAATAAGAGCGTCATCGTAAAACTGAATAAAACAGCCATGCGAATTAATGGTACAAATGCGGCACTTACCGCAATCGCTCGACGATTGCTCTGACGATAGGCTTCACTATCTGCACGGACTCGATCGAGTTCGTAAGCTTCGGTGGTAAAGCTTTTAATCGTAGTAATTCCACCGAGATTATTAGCCAGTCGGCTATTTAATAAACCAACTTTTTCGCGAACGTTACTATAATAAGGTGCAAGAGTTTTTTGAAACCAAATTGAGCCGATAATAATAATTGGAATTGGCACCATCGACCACCAAGCCAATGTTGGGGCAAGCACGAAAAACACGCCACCAATCACGATCGCATTAGTCAGGACTTGAATAATTTCATTTGCCCCAACATCTAAGAATCGTTCTAGTTGATTGATATCATCACCCAAAATTGACATCAGATTACCAGTACTTTGATTTTCAAAGTATGCTAATTCTAACTGTTGGATATGACCATAGGCATCAAGCCTGAGATTGTGCTGAATTTTCTGAGAGAGATTGCGCCACAGATTGGTGTAAATATATTGAGAGAGAGACTCTAAGATCCAGACGACGACAGTAATAATCGTGAGGATAATTAACTGTTGTTCGACATTCCGAATTCCTAATGTAGCAATGAATGAGTCTTGTTTTTTGACAACGACATCAACAGCCATCCCGATCAAAATTTCTGGTGCAACGTCACAAAGTTTGTTAAAGACTGATGAAATAGCTGCTTGCCAAGTTTGAGTATGATATTGATGCCCATAGGCTAACAATCTTTGGAGGGGATGAGAGTTATTATTCATGTATTACTTTAAAATTCACACTCTTGCTTGCGGGATCTTTCATCAGTCAGATAAACACATTCTTACAGTTTATGCAAAAGTTGGTGTTGCTTAATTGAGAGGGTGTCAATGATCAATCATGCCATCTAGATCGATCCCTGTATAGCCATCACCTGGCATTAAACCCAGCCAGCGATCGCTGGTAGGCGTGAGGAATAATTGGTCGTATACTCTGGTATTCAGGCTCTCAACATCGATCGGCAAAAATCGAGATCCGAGCAACCATTGATGGATTTGACTGTGGAGCAGGTATTCATTCCGAATACTATCGATCGCGATTAACTTTTGAAACTTATTTACCAGTTGAGGGATTTGGTCGCGATTATTGCCTCGATCGGCAGCATTTAGGCGCGCTAGTTGAGGTTGTTTGCGGCGAACTCATTCGCGACTATTTGCAGCTAAAATGGCATCTTCTTGGTGCAATTCACCTAGTTTTACCCATAGCTGATCTTCAGTGGCTTGCTTGAGAATATTACTCCGCTGAGAGAAGGCGCAACTGAGCTGGAGAATGGGTGATTCGATCGCACTTTTTGAGATGGCAATTCCGCCAGCTTCATCTGCTGTAGGGGGATTGCTCAGGGATCTAATCGATTTTGGGAGTGGGATATTGATGCCTAATTTATCCAAATCTTGTTTCCAGTTTGCCTGAAGACGGATCAGTTGGGTTTGGTGATATGTATCGATTGCGGCTCGACGATCCTTGTCAGCTAACTGGTGATATTTCGCCACAAATTCCGCGCCTTGATTCAGATGACGTTTGAAAGCTTGGGGCGCATACAATCCTGGCAACGCATCGATCGGTTGTCCGGTTTTGTCTAAAATATAGTGAATGCTATTTCCGGTAATTGTCTGCTGGACTTTACGCCCATCGCCGAAGTCAATCGTAATCTTGGGTACAGGGCGCACCGATTGCCAGTGGAGAATATATTTATCGCGTAATAGTTGAGCGATTTCGGGGTGGGAATAAAGTGTAATCCGAAAGAAGCGACTATTGGCACAACTCAAATCTTGATCGAGATTACCCAATAGCCGCAGGGATAAAATCGGTTTTCCGCTGTCAACTGCGGCTTGTTTGGCTTGGGCTAAGTCGGTGTACCAATATAAATGAGAAGCATCACAATCTCGTTGTTTACAAATTTGATCGAGTGTTTGATTTAATTGCTGCCAGCGCGGATGATCGGATTGAGTACGCAATTGCGCCAATTCAGCCGCATTCATTTTTAAGAACTGATCGATTCCTGCATATCCCTGCGAACGAAATCGATCGATTTCGGTGCTAGCGGTGATCTCTTTTGCGGCAACTGGAGATTGAGGAGCTAGTGAAATGATGCCGCCATTCAATAAGCATAAAATTGCAATTGTGATCCTCGATCTAATCTTTGACATCGTATTTACCATCACCGCTGTTTAATTTAGGGATACACAAGCGATTGTGAGTGTTCCAGAAAATATCCGCAGATTTGGTTGGATCATCACGATCTCGATCGGTTTAAGGTACGATCGAGATGTATTTTTACTCACTAAACCAAAACACTATGGCAGAGTCAATTACTCCAGCAATCAGCGATCGCATCTGTAAGCACATGAACGAAGATCATGCTGCCGCCGTGCTTACTTACGCTCACGTTTATGGCAAATCCCCCGCCGCAGCGACAGCCGCCATGAGTGCGATCGATCCCTTAGGTATGGATCTTACCGCTCAAGTCGATGGTAACACCGTCAGTCTTCGCATTCCATTCGATCGAGAACTAACAGATTCCGAAGACGCTCACCAAGTCCTGATCTCCATGATTAAATCAGCCCGAAAACTCGCTACATAAACCTAATTTCAATAACTGGCTGGAAGGGCGGGTGTTAATCACAATCACTAGCTTCGCTGTTGTTAATAGTATAAATCCGCCCTTCCAAATCCCTAAAGCCTAAAACCTAAAACCTAAAGCCTAAATAGGTGTGGACGATACGACAAAAACATCAGTTTTCCACACCTATCGAATTTTTGCAAATCTGAGATGATGTAACTAGCTCAGAAATAGCTCAAGGAAACCCGACATGAACTTTTCTATCCAATCAATTTACAACTGGTATCGTGATTTGTTACGGAATCCCAAATATCGTTGGTGGGTGGTAGCTGCCTCCGTTGTTTATATCGTCAGTCCGCTCGATATTTCTCCCGATATTTTCCCTGTAGTTGGTTGGATTGATGATGGTATCGTCATCTCGTTATTGATTGCTGAACTCTCTCAAATTGCTAAAGAAAAATTGCAGGAACATAATGTTCGTGCTGATAAAGCAACAACAGTTGCTGATGCTCCAGTTGATGTAAATGCTGTCCAAGTAGATTAGTTAGTTGAAAGTTGCAGGCAAAGCTTCATCGCTCTTAATTTTATATCCCCGACTTCTTGAAGAAGTCGGGGATATATCTTAATGTTTGAAATTTCCGCAGCGATCGCGAGAAGATATATTTTATCCCCTATTTTGTTTGAATCAATTAAACTAGATGCAGCATTAACAAGATTGGCTCATTCATCCTCACAACTAAATGTTTGCCACTACCGCTCCTACCCAGCCTATTCATCCTGACAAGATTCGATCGACCATTCAGGCCTTACAGCCCCAGCTAGTCGCCTTCAGACGGCAGCTTCATCAACGCCCAGAACTAGGATTCAAGGAACAACTCACCGCCGCCGCGATCGCCAGTAAGCTCACAGAGTGGGGCATTCCTCATCAGACTGGAATCGCTGAAACAGGCATAGTCGCAACGATCCAAGGTCGCAAGACTAGTATGCGACTGCGAACACTAGCAATTCGGGCTGATATGGATGCCTTGCCCATCCAAGAAGCCAATGATGTACCCTACAAATCTCAACATGATGGGGTGATGCACGCTTGCGGACATGATGGACATACAGCGATCGCTCTGATCACAGCTTACTACCTCTCCCAACATCAAAACGACTTTGCCGGAACGGTCAAAATCATCTTTCAGCCCGCCGAGGAAGGGCCTGGGGGAGCCAAGCCGATGATCGAGGCAGGAGTCCTCACAAATCCCGATGTGGATGCCATTATCGGGCTACATCTGTGGAATAACTTACCATTAGGCACAATTGGCGTGCGCAGCGGCGCACTGATGGCAGCGGTGGAGCGATTTAGTCTGACGATTCAAGGCAAGGGTGGGCATGGTGCGATGCCCCATCAGACGATCGATTCGATCATTTTAGGCAGTCAAATCGTCAATGCACTGCAAACGATCGTCTCTCGCAATGTCAATCCGATCGATTCGGCGGTAGTCACTGTCGGTGAGTTTCATGCGGGTACTGCCAGAAATATTATTGCAGATACAGCAAGTTTAGCCGGGACAGTGAGATATTTTTCTCCCGATTTAGCAGGCTTTTTTCACCAACGCATCGAGGCGATTGTAGCGGGAATTTGTGCTAGTCACGGGGCAACTTATAAGTTGGACTATATCAAATTTTATCCGCCTGTAATTAACGACGAAAAGATCACCAATTTAGTCCGATCTGTGGCTACCGATTTAGTCGAAACACCCCTCGGCATCGTCCCTGAGTGCCAAACTATGGGGGGAGAAGATATGTCCTTCTTTCTACAACAAGTACCTGGTTGTTACTTCTTTCTCGGTTCAGCTAACCCAGATCGATCGCTCGCCTATCCTCATCATCATCCTCGATTTGATTTCGATGAAACTGCTCTCTCCACTGGGGTGGAAATGTTTGTCCGTTGTGTCGAGAAATACTGTAATTAGCAATTCTCAATTCAGCCACGCCAAATTTACTTACACCCGATCTCGTACTTGTTTGATGGCACTATTCCAGATTGCCATGACTGGATCTATGCCAAACCGATCGAGTATTTTAGGTGCATAGTGAGAAAAGTACTGGCGTTTTACCGGATCGGACATCAATAAATCCAGTCCCACTGCTAGCGCATCAACATTCTCAGACACCACCAATAGCCCATCAAGACCATTGTGGATGATCTCACGCGGCCCACTCACACAATCAGTCGCAATTACTGGCACACCGCAAGCCATCGCCTCGCACAAAGCGACTGGAAAACCTTCAAATCTCGATGTTAAGGCAAAGATATCAGCTTTGCGGAAGTGAGCGTCAATATTTTTCACAACTCCTGGCATGTAAACTCGATCTTGGATGCCTAATTCCAAGCATAAATCTTCCAGTTCAGATCGCATTTCCCCCTCACCTAAAATCGTTAAAGTCCACTCAGGATGAGGATCGCAAACTTGAGCAAAGGCTTTGATCAATAGATCGAAACCTTTGCGCGGAGTTAACTTACCGATCGCCAGTAAATGTCGATCGTCAGTATATAATTGGGACTCGATCGTCTCTGATGATGGGAGTGATACTGGATTAGGCATCACAAAGGTGTTGTAGCCCTGATCAGAGGGGAAAAAAGACAATGCACCATGAGTCTCCACTGTAATCAGATCGGCACGACGATAAGCCCACTTTTGCAGTAATTGGCAAGCTGTACTGAGTTTCCCAACAGATGAATAGACATATTCGCTGACGATCGTTGGCACCTTGAGTCCCCAACAAGCGAGAAGTGTCATAATATTGGTGGTATTTACAAAGCTAATCACCAATTTGGGACGACTAGCGACAATTGCTCTTTTGAGGATCCTAATCCGGCGAAGATTTTTGCCTACTGACGAGATTTTATAGTCATCTTGATTTTCAATCCCTAGTGGACGATGATCGATCCGGTTGTCGAGATCGTAGAATGGTGGTTCAGAACCATCATCAAAAGTGAGGATCGTAATCTGCCAACCTTTCGCTGCCCAATAGTTAGCGATAATTGACATGACTCGTTCTGCACCACCAACCCCAAGGGAAGAACTAATCAGTGTAAGTTTCATTTAATCTCAACAAGTATATATTTAAGAATAAGAATGTCAATCATTAGATCTCCTCTTGTAAACCTTCAGCGTTGCGGTGATAATGCCTAAGTTGGCTTATGCTTGGCTGTATTTGTTCACCTTCGCCGATCGCCAAAGTGATGGTAGAAAGTAGATCTAACTTGGTTAATAGTCATGTTCCGAGCACAGGTAGAATGTTTTTGCTACCTCACTAATCTAGAGTGTCTCTTCTTCACTAGAGTAAAGTACAAATCTAGAAAAGTTAAACGGCAATTTGACGCATATATATATCAATTATATCAATTCCCTTTTTGTAGTAATAGAGTAAAACACTGGAATCGGCGCATTAGCAACGATTTGAACATATTCAGCTAGATGTAAACATAATTATGAACGGACAAACTGGTCAGATTCTCGATGGTAAAGCTTTGGCTCAAAAGATGCAGGACGCGCTAGCCGAGCAGATTAGTAAATTGCAACCCAAAATTGTTCGTCCGCCTGGATTAGCCGTGCTCATGGTCGGTGATAATCCGGCGAGTACTGCTTATGTTGGTGGCAAAGAAAAAGCCTGTGCCAAAGTTGGGGTTAGGTCTTTTGGGCAGCATTTCTCGGCTGATGTGAGTCAAGCAAAACTTACTGCGGTAATTCACGAATTAAATGCTGACGATCGCGTCGATGGGATCTTGGTGCAACTACCTTTACCAGATGGTTTTGATGCTGTTGCGCTCTTGCACGAAATCGCTCCGCACAAGGACGTAGATGGACTCCATGCCCTCAATTTAGGCCGTTTGGTTCGAGGTGAACCCGGATTGCAAAGTTGCACGCCTGGGGGCGTAATGCGCTTGCTGGCAGAATATCAGCTAGATGTACGGGGTAAACATGCTGTAGTTGTTGGTCGCAGTATCTTGGTCGGTAAACCACTTGCGCTGATGTTGCTGGCTGCCGATGCTACCGTGACGATCGCCCATTCTCGCACTCCCGATCTGGCGGCGATTTGTCGTGAAGCAGATATCTTGGTGGCTGCTGTCGGCAGAACTCAGATGATTACTGCTGATATGATCAAGCCTGGGGCTGTGGTGATTGATGTGGGCATTAATCGCATAACTGATCCAATTACTGGTAAATCTCGATTGGTTGGGGATGTAGATTTTGAATCAGTCAAAGATGTTGCTAGTTGGATTACGCCTGTACCTGGCGGTGTCGGGGCAATGACGGTCACAATGCTATTGGAAAATACTGTTTGGAGCTACACAAATTCCTGGAATAGTGGTGCAGGCTAAAAGCACAATTTCACATTTGATCCAATCCGTAAATATGATTACTGCTGCAATCCTTGGGTACCCATAAAGGGTACCCCTACAGGTTAATTGAGTAGGGGTGCCCTTCCTGGGTACCCGAAGATCTACGTTTTTACTGCTAAAAGACTTGTTGCCGCATGATGCCTGGATCGCGATCGCTCAGTATAAATATTCTACCCAAACTGGAACTAACTACCGCAGAATCAACTCTTAGATCCCACCCCGACATAAATCTGATTCGATCTCCTCATTAGAGCCTGACGAGTAGACATCTAGATCGAATACTATCAACTATATTTTTGATCGGAGTTAATTCGATCGCCGCCTTAATTTAAACCGAGGGGACAGGAGCAACCGCCAGATGACTAAGGTAATCATAGATAAGATCGCCACCCAATGGGAAACCCACATCGCCACAGAATGTAGTGGGCAAAATAGCACGACCCAAGCTAGTATTCTCAATTGGTTACTCGGCGCAGATCGGGAACGGCTAGAAACTCTCGATCCGGAGCATGTCCAGATTATCAATCGATCGATCGATTATCGGTTGCGGATACTACTTCAACGATACCTGGGATTGCCACCAGCACGAGCATATAAGAATCTGATGCAGCGGTTGGGTGGACTAGTCGTCTTGCGGGACAAAATCCGCGCATGGCTGACGCTGAGCAATGATCGACAACGGAATGTGCTGGATGTATTGCAGGAAGTGATTCAAGAGCTACTCCAGAGCGATAAATACATTCAACAGCAAATTGCCTGGATTGGGCAATGTACCCAAAATCCTCGATTGCGAGATACGCTCCTATTTGCCAGTATTGAAGAATATTGTCTGCGCCCAATCCGCAATCAACCATTACTCGCTCATCGGTTTGTCAACTATCTGCGACGATCGCAAAAAGGTGGTGTGACTAATGTACCTCAAGGCGATTTAGTTAAACTAGTATCTGATGAAATCATTGGCGATAGCGATTCTACGCTCAGTCTGCTCGACAAACAAGCTCAAGAAAATTATCATCAACAGCAAGAGTGGGAAGAAACTCAAATTACTCGCGATCGTGTCAAAGATACACTCCGTAAATATTTGATCGAGAAGGTTAGCCCTGAAGCTGGAGTATGGCTGGATCTCTATCTTCAGGGCAAACCGCCAGAATCGATCGCGATTGCCTTGAAAATTGATATTAAGCAAGTATATCGACTTCGCGAAAAGATCAATTATCATACGATTAAAGTTTTTGCGATTAAAGCAGAATCTGAACTAGTTTCGCAATGGTTGCACATCTCGCTTCAAGAACATAATTTGGGTTTAACATCCATGCAGTGGGAACGATTTTGCGACAGTTTAGAGCCTAAACAACGTGAGATTATCACCGGATTAAAAGCTGGGAATTCTATAGAATCGATCGCTAAATCGCTCCAAATCAAAACTAATCAAGTGATGGGAGAGTGGAGTCAAATCTATTTGATCGCACAAGAACTGAGGACTAGTTGAAAGTTGAAAGTTGAAAGTCAATCTTGTGGCGACAATTAATCAACCTTGCTACAAGTAAATTGCGTAGGGGTGCCCTAAGATCTACGCTTATTAATAATGTTTTCGTATTTGTGCAAGACATGATACCAATTTAAAGAATTAACGCGACAGATGTTTACCCCACCCAACCTCCCCTTGGAAAGGGGAGGAGCTAATCTGTCGTTTGCTAAAATTAATTTGGTATGAGTTTACTATAATCCCTATCCACTAAGCCCTACGCAATGACTCAATCTACAGTTGATACTTTCCTTCCAGCACAAGTTTATGCACCGAAATTAGCTTATCAAATAGCGATGCCACAGCCACAAACTCATCTGTTTGAGGTGAAATTGACAGTGAGTAACTGGGATAGTGAGGTACTAGATATCAAAATGCCAGTATGGACTCCTGGTTCTTATTTAGTTCGAGAATATGCCAAGCAATTACAAGATTTCGGAGCGGTGACAGGTGAAGGTGAAAAATTAATAGTAACAAAAATCGCTAAAAATTATTGGCAAATTCAGACAGATAGTAATACTGAGATTTTGATTAGTTATCGGATGTTTGCAAATGAATTAACAGTTCGGACTAATCATTTAGATGCTACACATGGATATTTTAATCCAGCCGCATTATGTTTTTATGTACCTAGTTATGAATCCTGCCCGATCGAGATTAACATTATTCCTCCCGATTATAGTTGGCAAATCACTACTCCATTACCAGAAATTAGCTCTCAAACTTTTCTCGCTGCTGATTTTGACACCTTGGTAGACAGCCCATTTGAAATCGGTTGTCAGCAGGTTCATGAATTTACCGTATTAGATAAACCTCATCAACTCGTAGTTTGGGGAGAAGGCAATTTAGATCCACAAATAGCGATCGCCGATATTAAAAAGATTGTTGAAATTGAAGCTAATATCTTTGGTGGATTACCATACGAACATTATATTTTCTTGCTACATCTTTCTCCTAGTGGTGGAGGTGGATTAGAACACAAAAATTGTTGTTCTCTCTTATATCCTCGCTTTAGTTTTCAAGGGCAAGAGAAACACAATCGCTTTATGCAGTTAGTCGCCCACGAGTTTTTCCATCTCTGGAATGTTAAGCGAATTCGCCCCGCAGCTTTAGAAAAATTTGATTACGAACAGGAGAATTATACGCCCTCACTTTGGTTTAGTGAAGGTACGACTAGTTATTACGATCTCCTGATCCCTCGACGGGCGGGGATTTATGATGAAACTGAATTTTTAGCCGAACTTAGTAAAGAAATCACTCGTTTTCTCACGACACCAGGGCGATTGGTGCAACCACTGAGTGAGTCTAGTTTTGATGCCTGGATTAAGTTATATCGTCCCGATGCTAATAGTTCTAATTCCCAGATGTCTTACTACCTGAAAGGGGAAATGGTGACATTGTTACTAGATTTATTGATTCGTGATCGAACTCAAGGTGCCAAATCTTTTGATAATGTTTTGATGGCGATGTGGGAACAATTTGGTAAAATGGAAATCGGTTTTACCGAAACTCAACTGAAGAATATCATTGAATCAATTGCCGATCAAGATTTAACTGAATTTTATGATCGATATATTCATGGTGTGGAAGAGCTACCTTTTAATGATTACTTAATTCCTTTTGGCATAGAATTAAAATCTGTCGATCCAAATGTGCCATACTTGGGTATAACTGTTAAAAGTGAACACGGTAGAGAAGTTATTAAATCGGTAGCGAGTAATTCTCCCGCCCAATTAGTTGGCATCGATGCTGGCGATGAGTTACTCGCGATCGATGGATTTAAAGTTAGTGCCGATCGACTAAACGATCGACTCCAATTATATCAAGCTGGGCAACAAATTAACCTAACTATTTTTCATGCCGATCTCTTAATGACAGTTGCGACTACCTTATCTGCGCCGCAACCACAACAGTATCAATTACGACCACTGGAACATACATCCGATCTTCAACGTCAACAATTTAAAGCTTGGGTAAGTAACGATTAGACTTGACTGTCCATGAACTATCACCATAACTCAAAATTGGCAGATATAATTGATTCATAAAATCATCTATCGATCGCAATTTAATTGGTTACTTTTCCAAATAAACTTACACACAGCGAGTTATTGATGCTAAAACTTACCTCACTCGCGATCGGATTACTTACTGTAATCTCGATCGTTCCAGCCGCTCAAGCCAGCACAACCATCGGCAATCCTGCCGCGATTGAGCAACCAGCCGGAAATCTCCATGCCCAGCTCACAATTCTCTTCGGCGGCCCAGCACCCCGTCCTCATCACCCAGCACCTGTACCAGTTCGTAGACGTTGGGAAGCACCAGATCGTCCAGAACGATTCTCAAGATACAATCGTTTCCGTGGGGAACGTGGAGAACGTGGAGAACGCGGGGAACGTCATCAACAATTTGCTGGACACAGAGAACGGGGTGAACAGCGCGGCGAACAGCGCGGCGGGCAACCTAATGGACAACAACCTGGTGGACAATCTAATGGACAACAACCGGGTGGACAACCTAACGGACAACAAGCTGGTGGGCAACGTCCAAATTTCCGTAATTAAACAGATCAGTTTTTGTGAGAGTAGTGTCTAGCAGCCTGTCGAAGAGTCAGGATTTCTGGCAAAACGGATTTTTGGTAGGGTGTGTTAGCGGCAGCGTAACACACCACTCGAAGCTAGAAGAAAAAATAATATCAAACAAAGAGAACGATCAAATTCGATCGTTCTCTTTGTTTGATAGCAGTAGTTAGGATGCTGAAGACATTTCGACTATCACCATTGAAGGGGTTAAACATTCGCCGCGTACTTCTGATAGTTGATATGGTTCGCCAGCAGTTCTCGATCGAGGGGTGGAGTATTTAAAATAGCTTAATTTTGACTTACTACCACCCAATAATGAACCGACTATATTTACCAGATATTTGCTTCATCCAAATCGCGATCAGATATGAAAAACTAAAAACACATACAAAGAAAATTAATAGTATTCCAATATTGGGCGAACTTAAAAGATCGAAATTCCAACATTTTTTACTTAAATATTGAAGAACGAAGCTAAGATAGTCGTGAATAAAAAACATCGCAAAACTTGCATCAGCAAGCTTTGTTAGCCAAGAGTTGGTCAGACTTGATTGAGTTGGAAAGACATTAAACAGAAAAAAGCATAAAAATACTTTCTGAAAAAGATTTATATCAAATGCAAAATGATATTGTGCATTATTTAGAAAAAATACAGTTCCATAACTATGGGAAATCGAAACCTGAATCAAAGTCAAAACGATTGAAATACTTAAAGAAACAAATCCGACTATTTTTCTATTCCTTTTGACAATAAGGTGGTGGTATTTTGCGAAAACCATCCCGATCAGATAGACAGGTAGAAAATAGACAAAGCTATGAAATGGATTAGTTACCGGAAATGGTCTTCCGGTAATCGCTGCTAAATACAGTAGCGGAATTATTGAAAGATACAGCTTTGGAAATTTATTTGTCAATGCAAAAATTGGAGCACAACAGAAAATCAGACAGACAAAGGGAATATACCAATAAGAAGGAACAGTTGAACCAACTAAGAAACCGAAGGCGATGTTCTTAATTGCTTGGATGAAATTCAAAGAATCTACATACCTAGTCTTGGAAAATAATGCGATGGTTAGAGCCATTGGCAAGCTCATGATGATATACGGTGCCACAATATATTTAGTCTTTTTAACGATATTCTGTATAGAACCCATTTGGGATCTTTTTAGAAGGAGCTAAAATGAGAAATAAATGGTGTATGCAAGCAGCTTGACAGACAGAGAGTGGGAAATCATCGAACCATTGCTACCACAAAAGAAGAAGACTAAACCACCGAAATGGA
>JANYIT010000381.1 GCA_025358725.1 Chamaesiphon sp. GL140_3_metabinner_129_sub | reverse complement strand
AATCGTGCCAAGGGAGCTACTTCAACGGCGATTCGAGCATTGATGGGGTTGCAGGCAAAAACGGCGCGGGTGGTGCGAGATCATGTAGAAATTGACATTCCGATCGCGGCAGTTACGATCGCGGATATTGTAGTAGTACGTCCAGGTGAGAAAATCCCGGTTGATGGTGAAGTGATCTCGGGATTTTCTACTGTCGATGAATCGATGCTTACTGGCGAAAGTTTTCCAGTCACTAAGCAAGTCGGCGATGAAGTTGTCGGTGCAACCATCAATAAGATGGGTAGCTTTCAATTTCGCGCGACCAAAATCGGCAAAGATACTGTCCTGGCGCAGATCGTTAAGTTAGTCCAGCAAGCACAGAATTCTAAAGCTCCAATCCAAAAGCTAGCCGATAATATCACGGGCTGGTTCGTGCCAGCGATTATCACGATCGCTATTACCACTTTTGTAGTCTGGTTTCTAGTGACGGGAAACTTTACACTATCGATCGTGGCAATGGTGAGTGTTTTAATTATCGCTTGTCCCTGTGCCCTGGGTTTAGCAACGCCCACATCGGTGACTGTCGGCATCGGCAAGGGGGCAGAACATGGCATTTTGATCAAAGGTGCCGAAAGTCTAGAACTCGCCCGTAAAATCCACACGATCGTGTTGGATAAAACAGGCACGATTACTCAGGGAAAACCTGTAGTGACGGATACAGCCTCAATGCTTGACTTCGCTCCGAGCAGTCCTGATATTTTAGATACGATCACTTTATGGCGATCGATCGGTGCGTTAGAAAGTAACTCCGAACATCCCTTAGCAGAAGCATTACTTCAATACGCTCGCGCCCAAATTAACGACTCACTATTACCACCTGTTGAAAAATTTGACGCGATCGCTGGGAGTGGTGTAAAAGGGATCGTAGAACAGCGACAGGTGTGGATTGGTACTCAACGCTGGTTCGATCAAATGGGCGTAAATTCATCGGTATTCCAAGCGCAGCAAGAAGCATGGGAAGACACAGGTAAAACTGTAGTTTTTGTGGCAATCGATGGTCATTTACAAGTCGCAATTGCCGTTGCCGATACTGTCAAACCTACTTCTGCTCAAGCGATTTACACTTTACAGAACATGGGGATAGAAGTGGTGATGCTGACTGGTGATAACCAGCGTACTGCAAGAGCGATCGCCGATCGAGTCGGGATTAAGCGCGTTTTAGCTGAAGTCCGCCCTGACCAAAAAGCCCAGACTATTCATGAGTTACAAACTCAATCGTCAAAAGTTGTCGCAATGGTCGGAGACGGCATTAATGATGCTCCGGCTTTGGCTCAGGCTGATGTCGGGATGGCGATCGGCACGGGTACAGATGTCGCGATTGCCGCTGCTGATATCACGCTGATTTCAGGGGACTTGCAGGGCATTGTCACCGCAATTCGGCTCAGTCGAGCGACGATGCAGAATATTCAACAGAATCTATTTTGGGCACTTGGATATAATGTCCTGGGTATTCCGTTGGCGGCGGGAATTCTATTCCCAATTACAGGCTGGCTACTCAATCCGGCAATTGCTGGAGCGGCAATGGCATTTAGCTCGATTTCGGTTGTACTCAATGCTCTGAGATTAAAGAGTTTAAAAATATGAAACTTGCAGCAATTTTGGTTGGTACCATTATCGCAATTTTGCCGATGAGTGAGTCGGAAATGCAACACTCGCCCACAAATCGTTTGCACAGCGTCTCTGGAAGCGCATCGTTTCGCAAAATAGAGCAGCCTTTGCCAATTAAAGTCGGTGTACTTCTCGGTGGACTGACGCTAATTGGTGCTGAACTGTGGTGGTTTCTGGGACGCAAACAACAGCAGCAGCAAGCTACCCAAAGTAATGGGGTGCAAGAAGTATTAATAACGGTGGATGGTGGCTATCGTCCAGATCGAATTGTTGTAGTTGTGAATGAGCTGGTAAAGTTGTCATTTCATCGATTAGATCGTAATTCTTGTCTGGATGAAGTATTAATTCCCGATTTTGGGATTAGTGCCCGTTTACCTGTTGGGCAAACAACAACTGTTGAATTTACTCCAACAAAGGTAGGTGAATATGCTTTTACCTGTGGGATGAGGATGTTTCGGGGCATTATTGAAGTCAAAATCGATTCATTTATCAGTTGAGATAATATGAATATCTACATTTTTGAGCAAGCGCAGGATCTTTTGGGTGAGGGAGCCTTTCCAGAAGATTTGCCAGCGTGACTTTCGACTTTCACCCATGACAATTTGGGTGATTCGATATTGTTGGGCTGTCTGCGCGATCGCCTTGACGATATTATAGTCTCGGACATGAATAAACTCACCCCCAAATTCTTGACAGAGCCGTTCGCAAGTTGCTACATGTAGGCTCTCAGTCTTGGTTAAGAATCGATCGGGATCGTTGACAAATAACACATAAAATTGACCGCGCATATAACTTGCAATTCGCGCCCCTCGCCGCAATAATTGGATCGAATTGGGATAGGTAGAGACACAGGCTAATACTCGTTCGTGAATGTTGCAAACTGCCGGAGAGTTGGCATCACTATTCGACTGCTCGGTGTCTTCAATATTATTAGCAACTTCTCGCAATGCTAATTCTCGCAAGGCGGCTAAATGACGACGCTGAAAGAAATTCTTGAGAGATTGGTCAATTTTTTCGGGTGCATAAATCTTGCCATCGCGGAGTCGTTCTTGCAGGGTTTCTGGAGTGACATCAACAACGATAACTTCATCAGCAGTTTCTAATACTCGATCGGGAATTCGTTCTCGCACGACAATTCCAGTCAGTTGGGCAACTGTATCGTTTAAGCTTTCGAGATGTTGGATATTTAGAGTGGAATAAACATCAATTCCAGCAGCTAAAATGTGTTCGACATCTTGATACCGCTTTTCTCGATCGACACCAGGAATGTTAGTATGTGCTAGTTCATCTATTAATACTAATTGCGGTTGACGATCGAGGATAGCGGCAACATCCATCTCGGTGAGAGTTACACCTTGCCAGGTAATTTGCTGGCGCGGAATTTGCTCTAAGCCGACGGCTTTGGCTGCTGTTTCGGCGCGATTGTGGGTTTCGAGTAAACCAATCGCCACGTCAATTCCTTCAGCGCGAAGTCGATGTCCTTCTTCTAACATTCGGTAGGTTTTGCCGACACCAGGACTCATACCAATAAAGATTTTGTGTTTGCCGCGACGATAGGTTTGCATTAGTTGTTTATAAGCGTAGCGGTAGGCGAAATGTATTTGTGTGTTGCGGGTTTCTCTAGTGTGGACAGAACCCGGATTTGGGGGGTCTGCCCCCCAACCCCCCCACCGAGGGGCGAGACGCACCCCCTCGGACTCCCCATCGTATGGATGGCTGGTGTGCTTGCTTGGAGCGGCATTCACTCCATTTTAGGTTTTAGTTGGGGATTGCTGGATGAATAAGACATGGAGGTAATTTAGTTAACTTAGAGTGTCTAGGGCTAGGTTTAGTTTCAGGACATTTACGCCGGGTTCGCCGAAGATGCCGAGGGATCGATCGTCTGTGTTTTGGGCGATGAGGGTTTGTAGTCGATCGGGTGATAACTTCCGCGCTTGGGCGATACGTTGAATCTGTGCTGTGGCGGCTTCAGGGGTGATGTGGGGGTCGAGACTGGAGCCGGAGGTATAAAGTAAGTCAGCGGTGGGTTGGATGCCCGCCTGTTTCAGTCTGGGGAGATCTCCAGCGATGGCTTTTTTGGGATCGGGGTCGGTTTTGCCGTTGATGCGATCGAGTAATGCTGGATTACTAGGCGCGAGATTACTAGCTCCAGAAATACCTGTTTTAAGTATTCCAGCTTCATCTTTTTTCGGATCGGCTGTACTGTAAGTAGTGCTACTAGGACGACTATTAAAATATCTGTCGCTGGTAAAAGGTTGCCCAATTAATGCCGAACCAATTACTTGACCTTGAGCATTTTTAATTAAGCTACCATTGGCTTGATAGGGGAAGGCAATCTGGGAGATTGCTAACATCGCAAATGGATAAATAACTGCGACTAATACCCAAAGCACTAGAGTCGATCGAATCGCTCTGACAATTTCACGTACTGGATTCATAATTCTAATAAATATCTCGTAAAGTACTAGGGAAAATCCCCTCCTCGGAGCGAAAAGTGCGGTCTTGGGGTTTCCCCAAGTGGAGCACCTTTTCAAGACAGGGGTGCCCGTAGGGCGGGGTGGGTAGATCTCCGCATCAAATCAAGCAATAGATCCACGGTGCGTTACGCTCCGCTAACACACCCTACAAACCTACAAAATTAAAATCGTTCTGGTTGAAACATCACCACAAACAAATAAATCGAAAGACACACAGTCCCAATCCCCAAAACACCCAAAGCATAAACCTGAGAACGAGAAAACACATCTCCCGTTGCCGCAAACACTGTCGAGGCAAACACCAAATTAAAACACAGTGCCAAAAACAAATAATTAGGATACTTACGCCGACACCAAACTTGCCAAATCGTGACCAAATTTTCAGAAATCATAGGTTTATATTAGCTAGGCAATAGGAAGTAAAACATCAATAATTTTAATCGCGATAAATGGCGCAATCACACCGCCCAATCCGTAGATCAAAATATTGCGTTGTAACAATTGATCCGCAGTTAAGGGGCGAAACTTAACACCGTTTAGCGCGAGTGGAATTAAGGCGGGAATAATTAGCGCGTTGTAGATAAGTGCTGCGAGAATCGCTGATTGGGGACTCTTTAAACCCATGATATTTAAACTGCCAATGCCAGCCGCAGCAAAGATTGTGGGAATAATTGCAAAGTATTTGGCGATATCATTGGCGATCGAGAAAGTCGTCAAGGCACCACGAGTAATTAGTAATTGTTTGCCGATCGCCACGAGATCGATTAACTTGGTTGGATCGGAGTCTAAATCGACCATATTTGCCGCTTCTTTGGCGGCTTGGGTGCCGGAGTTCATTGCTACCCCGACGTTTGCCTGAGCTAGGGCTGGTGCGTCGTTGGTACCATCGCCTGTCATGGCTACCAGCTTGCCTTGCGACTGTTCGCGCTTGATTACGTCGATTTTGTCTTCTGGTGTGGCTTCGGCGATGAAGTCATCTACTCCCGCTTCTTGGGCGATGACTGATGCGGTGATCCGGTTGTCTCCGGTGAGCATGATGGTTTTGACACCCATCCGCCGCAGTTGATCGAAACGTTCGCGCAGTCCAGGTTTGACGATATCTTTGAGATAAATTACGCCGTATAAGTCCCCATCTTTGCAGACACCGAGGGGCGTTCCACCCAGTTTCGAGACTTGCTCATAAGCGTCGTCAAATTTGCTGGGAATAGTACCGCCACGCGATCGCACAAACCCGCGAATTGCATCGATCGCACCTTTGCGAATTTCGATATTATTAGGTAAATCGGTACCGCTCATCCGGGTTCGAGCAGAGAATTCTACTCCGGTTACTTGAGTTCGATCTACATCAATTTTCGCACCCAATTTTTCGGCGAGTTGGACGATCGATTTACCTTCAGGCGTTTCGTCAAATAAGCTCCCAGCTAGAGCTACAGCCGCCATTTCTTCCACAGAATGACCATTGACAGGAATAAATTCATCAGCCAACCGATTCCCCAGGGTAATCGTTCCCGTTTTGTCGAGAATCAAGGTATTGACATCGCCGCAAGCCTCCACCGCCCGCCCAGATGTAGCGATCACGTTGAATTGCGCTACCCGATTCATTCCGGCAATCCCGATCGCACTTAGCAATCCCCCAATGGTAGTCGGAATCAAAGCAACTAATAACGATACCAAAATCGCGATCGTCACAGGCGTTTTCACATAATTTGCTAACGGTGATAAAGTTGCAACCACAATCAAAAATACCTGTGTCAACACAGCCAGGAACACAGTCAGGGCAATCTCGTTCGGGGTTTTCGATCGCTTGGCACCCTCAACGAGAGCAATCATTCGATCGATAAATCCCTGTCCAGGATCGGCGGTAATCAAGATTGTCAACTCATCAGAAACAACTCTGGTACCACCTGTAACCGAGCTGGCGATGTCCGTTCCAGGCTGTTTGAGGACGGGAGCAGATTCCCCCGTAATCGCCGACTCATCGACCGATGCGACCCCGATTACTACTTCACCATCGGCGGGAATTAATTCACCGATTTTGACGATTACTCGATCGCCTTTCCGCAATTCAGTCGAACTAACTTGACTAATTGCACCATCGGGGAGTAATTTAGAAGCGATCGTATCCGATCTACTCGATCGCAGTGAATCTGCTTGAGCCTTCCCGCGTCCTTCCGCCACAGCTTCGGCGAAGTTAGCAAAAATAACTGTCAAAAATAGGATGATGGTAATCGATCCATTTAATATCCGTTGCTGATTTACATCCGCTTGTACCGTTCCAAATAAATTGGGATCGATAGTGACGAGCAAGGTAACGATCGTGCCTACCCATACCAGAAACATCACCGGATTTCCCACAGCAGTGCGCGGATCGAGCTTCCCAAAAGCATCGCGAATGGCGCGTTGATACAGTCCTTCTAGTGCGGCTGTCGGTGTGTCTCGGCGCGAATATCTAGTGTTTCGAGGCACAGGTTTGATATTAGATAAATTCATATTCATATTGGTTTGTGGTTTGCGTGTGTTGAGGAGATTGGTGGCGGCGGGGATCTACCCACCCCGCCCTACGGGCACCCCTCCGAGGAGGGGACTTCTCTGCGTAGCCCCATTGATTTCACCTTTTACAGAGATACAGTAGCTCTTCTGAATCGAAGCTTCACTAGAAAACTACGGTGGTAAATCCCCTCCTCGGAGGGGTACCCGAAGGGGGGGGGTGGGTAGATCTCCGCCACAAACAAGCAATCAAGCCCCCCGCAGCAGTTGAAACCCTTCCGCGATCGGTCCCAAAGCCAACACTGGAAAGAAAGTCAATGCACCCATAATCAAAATCACTCCAGCAGTCACACCAGTAAACAGCACCGTATCTGTGCGAAGCGTGCCCGTAGTAAAGGGAACAGGCTGTTTTTGAGACATCCCCTCAGCGAGTAATAACAACGCCACAATCGGCACATAGCGTCCACCTAGCAGACTAAAACAAGTGCTCAGATTCCACCACAACGCCGTCGGTACGGGCTGACTATCGGCTAATCCTTCAAAGCCAGAACCGTTATTAGCCGCAGCCGAGGCATATTCGTACACCACCTGAGCCAATCCATGAAAACCAGGATTGCTAATTCCCGCTAATTGTTCGGGAAATGCTAACGTAATCGCCCCTGGCAGCAACACACAAATCGGATGCACTAGTAATAGTAAAAAGCTCGTCAACACCACCTCATTTTTTTCAATTTTGCGTCCCAAAAATTCCGGTGTACGCCCCACCATCAAACCTGTGACAAACACCGCCAAAATCAGATAGGAAAACAGATACGCCGTTCCGGTACCCTGTCCACCCCAGATGATTTGTAGGAACAAATTAGACAGTAAAATAAATCCTCCCGCAGGCATAAATGAGTCGAGCATGGCATTCACCGCGCCGCACATCGTCCCCGTCGTTGTCACCGCATATAGAGCCGACTGCGCCCACCCAAATCGAACTTCTTTGCCTTCTAAATTGGGCTGTGAGCTGCCGAGGATTGAGTTAACGAGGGGGTTGCCCTGATACTCGCCAACGGCGGTGACGATGATAAATGCGACATAGATGATAAATACCATCCCGAACACTAACCAGGCTTGCTTGCGATTGTCTGCAATTACGCCGTAGGTATAAATCAACGAAGTCGGAATCGAAATCATCGCCAAAATCTGAATTAGATTCGTCAATCCATTCGGATTTTCAAATGGGTGGGCGGAGTTAATCGCAAAGAAACCACCACCGTTTTCACCTAGTTCTTTAATGATTTCAAAGTGTGCGATCGGTCCAATTGCGATCGATTGACTGATATTCGGATCTTCCAATGTTGGGACAACAATTGCACCAGCTAAAGTTTCCGGCGTACCAGCAGCAACTAAAACGATCGTCCCGACAATACTAATCGGTAGTAAAATTCGGGTAATCGCCTGAGTCAAATCGACATAAAAATTGCCCAAAGGTCTACCAGTCAAACCGCGAATAAACGCGATCGCAACCGCAATTCCTGTTCCCGCAGAAGTGAAAAACATAAACCCCAATCCCAACATCTGCGAGAAATAACTATAAGTCGTTTCACCCGAATAATGCTGTTGATTGGTATTGGTCATAAACGAAATTGTGGTATGCAATGCTGTATCCCAACTCGGCGCACCTAAACCCGTCGGATTGAGCGGTAGAAAGCCTTGAAGCATCAACATCAGAAATAGCAACATCGCCATTGCTAAATTGCTAAACAAAATTGCCCTAGCATATTGCCATCCAGTCATCTGAGTTTGAGGTTGTACGCCACTCAAACTAAAAATCAGTCGATCGATCGGATTTAAGACTCGATCGAGAAACGTTCTTTGACCTAGATAAACACGGGCAATATATCCACCAAATATCGGTGTAATTGCCAAGATAATAACTAGTGTCAATCCGATTTGAATCCATCCCTGTATCATGATTCAATATTTCTCCGACATTTTCATGGTGGGTTTAGTTGAATGATGTTGCTGTTGTTAATTCAGATCATGACGCACTTATCGAATGTTGAAAAGATATAACTTTGTGTTTAATCGAGTTTAGCCTAGCTATGTCTAGCTTCTGAACATGATTAATATCTTGGTGTTTAGTCGATGTTTAGACTTTGTTTAGAAAGATCTAAATCTCAAGAATCGATCGAACCCAAAAATTCTCGCTAAAATAGAAGCGATGCCACCTTAATGATTGTGTCTCATGTCCCTACTAACTCACCCACCACAAATTAATCGCAACCTGAGAAAATTACCTTTATGGTGGGCAATCATTGGGCTATTTGGACTAGTATTTACATTAGAATTGTTGACACCGCCGGACTATGTAATCGGCTATCTTTACATCCTGCCAATTTTATTTGCCAAACCCCAACTAAATCACAAAGCAACTTTACAAATAACGACAGTCGCCGTAATCCTAACACTGCTAAATATCTGGATTCCAGGTTATGAACAGATTCAACCTGCAATGGTAGCAGATCGATTAATTACTAGTTTTGCTCTAGTGGTAACTGGGATTTTGAGCGATCGCAATCGACACATTCAACAAACTCTCACACAACAGCAAGCAAAGCTTCAAATCCAATCAAAATTAGCGAGTCTACGCGAAGATTTTGCGGCGACACTGGCACATGATTTAAAGACTCCGATTCTGGGTGCGATCGAAACTCTCAAAGCATTGGATCGAGAACAATTTGGACAAGTACAACCCACTCAAAAAAAGGTATTAAATACGATCGTTCGTAGCCATCAAAATAGCTTACAATTAGTGGAAACCCTGCTCGATGTCTATCGCAACGATCTCGAAGGATTACGACTAAATTGCACCCCGATCAATCTCGCTAAATTAGCCGAATCCACCACGACAGCTCTAGCAGATCTTGCCGCTAGTCGCCGCGTTTATCTATCATTAAACTATGGAGATTCCGACTTTCGCACCTTCCTCTGGGTAAATGGCGATGCTTTTCAATTACAGCGAGTTTTTACCAACCTGCTTACCAATGCCATCAATCATTCACCACGCGGGGCAAAAGTAGAAGTGATCTTAGGTACCCAAGGTTCCCAACAAGTAGTTAAAATCATCGATACAGGAGCCGGAATTCAACCCGATGAAATGCCCCATCTATTCGACAGATTTTATCAGGGCGAGAGCGATCGTCAAGCTAGTGGATCTGGGTTAGGATTGTATCTCGCTCGACAAATTATCGAAGCACATGAAGGTACAATCTGGGCAGAAAATCGCTCTCCCCAAGGTGCAATTTTTGGCTTTCGGTTATTGGCTATTAACCATGTCGTCTGAACTATGATTTAGAATGATTAAATGATGAACTATGATTTATGATTGCCGAAAAGTAATCTGATCTTGTCAAGGCATTTATCTGTATTAATCATAGCCAATCTGTTAATCATTTCAATCATAGTTCGGAAATCATAGTTCAGAAACCATAAAATGCAATCAGATCGCCTAAAAATTTTATTAGTTGAAGACGACGAACTATTTCGCCTCGGCTTGCAAGTCAGGTTGCAACAAGAACCAGAAATCGAGAGTTTAATCGAAGCAAAAGATGGTGAAACCGCGATCGATCTAGTCAAACAACAACCCTTCGATCTAGTGCTGCTCGATATTGGTTTACCTGGAATGGGTGGATTAGAAACCTGTCGCCAACTCAAACAAAATTATCCGCAATTGCCGATTTTAATCCTCACATCTCATAGTGAAAAGCCACTGATTGCTCGCTTAGTGACCGCTGGAGCACAGGGTTATTGTTTAAAAGGGATCGCAGCCGAAACCCTAATTTTAGCCATGCGATCGGTCATTGCCGGAGCTTCGTGGTGGGATGCCACCGCCACCGCCGAAATTCATACTCTATTTCAAAATAACTCTCCCGCAGATCCATCCACGGCAATTAGTCTCACGCCACGGGAGCAAGAAATTCTCGCTCTAATTGCGACAGCCAAAACCGATCAAGAAATTGCCGAAATTCTCTACATTACTCCAGGCACAGTGCGCGTTCATGTTCATACCATTTTACATAAATTGGGAGCTAGTGATCGCAAACAAGCAGTGTCGTTGGCGGAGCCGCTCCTCATGAGAATCGCCATCCAAACCGATCGCATCGATGGCTGCTGAGACACCCATAATTGAGATCGATCCAGATCACTTAAAGTATCGATCGTGACAAGCGTTTCAAGAGCAATAAGGCTTAAGATAAAAGTACAAAGAAAGTTAGCCTTGCTGATTTAATGTCTGGTTTTGCAGTTCTGCAACCAAGTCATCTCTCCTCTCCCAACTCCCATCTCCCATCTTTTCTTAGTACTTTTGTCTTAAAGCAGAGTCCACTACCGAGAGATCTGACCGTCACTTTATCAAAATAAGTCTCTGACCTGCTGACAGCTTAAACTATGCCGCTTCATCCTCTCAGCTTTTTGCAGCCTCGACCTGTCCAGCCACACCTACCACTGTTTGTATTTTTTCCAGGGATGGATGGGACTGGTAAACTATTTGAAAAACAAATAGACGGCTTGGCGACTAGGTTTGATATTCGTTGTTTGGCGATCGCTAGTGACGATCGGACAAATTGGTCTGAGCTGGTTGATCGATCGATGCAACTCATTGCTACCGAGCTGTCTGAGGGGCGAGAATTATATCTATGTGGGGAGTCTTTTGGTGCTTGTTTGGCAATGCAGGTAGCAGGGCGACTGAGGACAAAAATCGATCGGCTGGTATTGATTAATCCCGCTTCTTCATTTGGTCGATTTCCGTTACTAGCTAGCGGGAGTGCGCTTTCCGGTCTGTTGCCAGATATAATGTATCCACTGTCTGCCAGGATTTTGGTGAATTTTTTAATTGCTGCCGATCGAGTTGCCCGCCCCGAACAGCAGAGTCTGATCGATGCGATGCTTTCGGTTCAGCCTCAAACGGCGGCTTGGCGACTGAATTTGCTGCGACAGTTTCCGGTCAATTCGATCGTTCCAGAACTTGTGGATATTCCAGTAGTACTAATTGCTGGAGTACTCGATCGACTATTGCCATCGCTGCTAGAGGTACAGATTCTAGCGCGACTGTTGCCCAAGTCAAAAACTACACTCCTGCCCAGCAGTGGTCATGCTTGCCTACTAGAGCGAGATATTCAGTTGGTCGATCTGCTCTGAGATCGATATACGACCGTAACTCACCTTTCCTTCCCCAAAAATTTTCATTAAGATCGAATAAATAGCTTTACTCCCACATCATTCCATGACTACCACTCCATCTCTAGCACCGATCCTGATCACTGCGAAACTAGCCTGGAACTGGCGCGGACACCAGATTAAATATACAGTTACAGGTGAAGGTCAACCGCTATTATTGATTCATGGTTTCGGTGCCTCGATCGATCATTGGCGCAAAAATATCCCGTTCCTAGCTGCGGGTGGATATCAAGTATACGCCATCGATCTACTCGGATTTGGTGGTTCGGACAAAGCCCCGATCGATTACAGTATGGAACTGTGGGAAGAATTAGTCGTAGATTTCTGGCATGAATATATCAACCAACCGACGGTATTTGTCGGTAACTCGATCGGTGCTTTACTCAGTCTGATGTTGGTAGCCCATCACCCCGAACTTAGTGCGGGTGGAGTGCTGATTAATTGTGCGGGTGGATTGAATCATCGTCCTGACGAATTGAATTTCCTACTGCGAAATGTGATGGGGATATTCACCAATATTGTCGCATCTCCAGTCTTTGGTAAATTTATCTTCGATCGAGTCCGCCAGAAATCTCGCATCCGTACTAGTCTCTATCAAGTCTATACCCGCCGTGAAGCCGTCACCGACGAACTCATCGACATTATCCATCAACCCGCTTGCGATCCAGGCGCACAGCAAGTTTTCGCCTCGATTCTGACGGCATCACCAGGGCCGACTCCCGAATCATTATTACCCCAAGTAACCAAACCGCTGTTGGTATTATGGGGCGAAAATGACCCCTGGACACCGATCAAAGGTGCCAAGGTCTATCAGGAACTCGCCGCTGCTGGTAAACCGATTGCGGTCGTTTCTATCCCCAATGCAGGGCACTGTCCACATGACGAGCATCCAGAAGTAGTTAATCCAGCCATTCTAGATTGGTTAGAGTCGTTCTAGTGTTAATGTGATTGAGTCAGATGATAAAATCGAAAGTACTTTTCTGCAAAGTAGATTATTCTTGACTCTTTAGTTAATAGCTAGTGTCTAATAAACAAATTCCGATCCTCAAACATTGGTTAACAACTGGCTCTGTCGCCTTTGGGGTGAGCTGTGCTTGTACTTTGCCATTTACGCAAAATCTCGCTCAGTCAGCACTGATTGGTTTAGCGACGATGCCAGCAGTGGCGGCTAGTGGGGTAGTTAGATCTCGTCAACGCCAACAACAGGTACATCGTCAACTGGAGCGGGGAAAACTGCGGTTGAATGAGTTGCAACACCGAGGCGCAATGCTGAATGAACAGTTGCAACTTAGGGACAAAGATCGGCAAGAGATCGATCTGCGGGTAGAGCAATTGTATAGTCTAGCAGCTAATTTGACCGATCGAATCGATCGCGATCGCGATCGACACCAGCAACTAGAACAGCAATCATCTGTCCTAAATATTTACATTCAGGAACGACAAATTTTCGCGACAAAATTAGATCGCCAAATCCAGGATAAACAAGCTCAGATCTTAGAAATAGATACTAATTTCAATAGTCTCAAGCTAGAATTGTCTCAACTTCAAGCAGCAAAAATTCAGATCCAAAATACTAGTATCAATGTAGCTGCTTCGCTGGAAGATCAAGCAAAAACATCACTTCAGGATATCCAAGGTGAGATTGATCGATATTCGGTGATCAAACAGGACTTAGCGCAACAGCTTCAGCAGTTACAGCGTCAGCAAAAGTTAGAAAATGAGAGTTTTAATGAATCGGTAAATCGGCAGCATTTACTCTTGCACGAACTAGATTTCGCAATTACTAATCGACGAAAAATCCACCAAGATCTTCAGACAGAAGTAGCTAGGCTAGAACAAATTATCTCTGAAAAATCGCCAACGCTGACTAGACAAATCCAAAGACTGGCAGACACCCAATTACAATTGAGTGCGACAGAATCAGAATTGCAAGCTAAACAGGTACAGTTGGATGAGTTGGCAGCAGAGATAATTAATCGAAATAATGCAATTCTACATGAGAGCGACTATGCGATCGAGATCTGCGATCGAAAATTGAAAATAGTTCAATTAGAATTGAGCAGTCGTAAGGCTGAATTAGATAATTTAGAGTTGCAACTTCAGGCTAAACTCCAAAAAATACATGAAATAGATCTAGAAGAGTCTCTACAAACATTCGAGCCAAAACCACCGATCGTTTCCCGTGGCATCGAGCTAAATCTAGTCGAGGGAGAATGGTCCGATAAATTTATTGATAATCCCCATCTCACTGTTTTACAACATATCGAAAAACATGGCATAATTACCGAAACTGAAGCTAGTAGTAAATTGGGGAATGCTCGATCGGTTCGACAATTTGCGAATAAATTAGCGGAATATGTCGAGGATTTACCCTTCTCCATCAGAGTAGAATCATCACCCAAAGGTAATCGCTACCTCAAGGAATCCTAGGAGCAACCGCAATCGGTAGATTCACGGTAAATGTACTACCTAGATCTAGTTGACTATCGACTTGGATACTGCCATGATGTGCCTGAACGATCGCGCGGGCAATTGCTAAACCCAATCCCGTTCCACCTGTATTGCGCGAGCGATCTGCTTGAACCCGATAAAAGCGATCGAAAATATGCGGTAAATCCGCCTCAGCAATCCCAATCCCACTATCTTGGATTGTGATAATTGCGTTACGCTCTGAAGATTCTAAGCGAATATTCACCATCCCATTATTAGGGGTATATTGAATGGCATTATGAATCAAATTGGCGATCGATCGATACAGTCTGTCGCTATCACCGATGACATAGAGTGGTTGCTTCACCAGGATTTCTAAGCGTAGATCGATGCTCTTGTGGAGCTGCTCCGCCACCGAATTGGCGATTGCCAGCGGAGCCAATTCTTCCTCCAAATCGCTGACTAGATCATTCAGGCAGCACGGTTGAAGACTTAAGGGCAATTGTTTCGCTTCCAATCTCGATAGCCAGAGTAAATCCTCCGCTAGACGACTGAGATGGCGAACTTGACGCTGGGCAATTTCCAGATTATTGCGGGCTTCTGGCTCGATTATGGCTACATCTAGAGCACTTTCTACCGCGATCCGGGTGACAGCTAGTGGCGTTCGGAGTTCGTGGGCGGCATCTGCTGTAAACTGTTGAATCTGCTGGTAAGACTGATAAATTGGCTGCATTGCCAATCCTGATAACCACCAACTCGCCCCGCCGATGAGGAGCATTGCTAGTGGAATTCCAAAAATTAGCATCAGATGCAGACTGCTCATGTATTCATCCAATCGATTGAAAGATTGAGCGACTTGAATATAACCCCAGTCTCGATCGTCAGTCGTTTTGAGTTGCAGTGTATGAATATGATAGCGTTCGCCGCGATCGTCAGTAATTGTCTTCCAATGCATCGTCGGGATTTCATCGGTAAACTGGTGATGTTTGGCACCTAAAGTCGCAATCTGTTGACCTTTTAAATTTAATAATCGGAGACAGTAACCTTGTTTTTGGGTCAGTTCGGCGATTTTGGAATCAGGTTTTGTGGGCGAACATTTCTTACCAATGACACACAGTCCAGGCAGTAAATTCATCACCATTGGATCGACTATTTCGGGTTGTTTTAAAACGGCTTCAAGGGTATCATGAACAGTTCCAGCTAAAGTATTTAACTCTCGATCAACTGTGCGGGCAAATGCGCGAATCATCACCAAATGAATCGCATAGCCAGAGAGCAATGTAATTAACCCAATCACGATCGCATAGGTGACAGTTAGCTGAATCCGGGTCCGATTGAATAGTCGATTTTGATGCATCGTGCGAAAGCTACTGGTGACAATCTGGTGAATTTAGCCGATAACCAAATCCGCGTACAGTTTCAATTGAATTTTCACAGCCAAATTCAGCTAACTTCTTCCGCAATAGTCGAATTTGTGCCGCAACGACATTACTCACTGACTCAGTATCGAGTGACCAAATTCGATTGCGAATTTGGTCGTGGGTCAGGGTCCGATCTGGATGTTGCATCAGATATTCTAACAGTTGAAATTCTTTTGCTGTTAGACTGACAGATCGTTCCGTTCCCGCTGGATTGGCAATCGCCATCGCATTATTACCATAGTCTAGCCGCAGATTTCCCAGTTGCAATCGATCGGGCTGAAATGTGGGAACGCGGCGTTGGAGCGCGCGGAGTCTAGCGAGGAGTTCTTCCATCCCAAATGGTTTGACTAAATAGTCATCGGCTCCAGCATCCAACCCCGTAATTTTGTCTTCCATCCGATCTCTGGCTGTCAACATCAGAATTGGTAGCGTGTATTTTTCTGCCCGTAATCGTTGACAGAGTTCGATCCCAGATATTTTGGGCAGCATCCAATCGATAATCGCCAACGAGTAGGTATCACGATCTTTTGTTAAATATTCCCAGCCAGCTTTACCATCTGCAGCCCAATCGACGACATATTGATGATGAGAAAGGCTGGTTTGGATGATGACACCCAAGTCTGGTTCGTCTTCAATCAGTAAAATTTTCATCTTGATACAAATCATCTCTTAACTAGATGAAATTAACGTGAAATCTCAACTCAATCCATTTCATCTTAATTTCATCTCATTCCACTAAGATCGTAGTAATGCCAAAATTACTATTATTTTTGTAAGTTATGAATACTAGAGCTAAATTAATTGGATCGATCGCGATGATGACGGGGACAATTGGGTTTGGTTCCCTCGCGATCGCTAACCTAACAACTCACAATAGATCAAATTCAACAATTGCCCAAAACTCTGATGGCATGAATCACGGTGGGATGAATCATGATGGCATGAAGAAGGGGGGCATGATGAATCATAATATGGATGTCGGCCCTGCTAATGCTAACTACGATCTACGCTTTCTCGATAGTATGATTCCTCATCATCAAGGTGCTTTAGTAATGGCGCAAGAAGTACTCCAAAAATCCAAACGCCCCGAACTAGTTCAGCTAGCTAAAGATATGATCACCGATCAGAAAAAAGAAATCGCGCAGATGAAAGAGTGGCGCAAACAATGGTATCCCAAAGCATCAG
>JANYIT010000368.1 GCA_025358725.1 Chamaesiphon sp. GL140_3_metabinner_129_sub | reverse complement strand
ATAAAAGGAAGCATCGATGCTTCCTTTTATTCTTTTAAACCCCCTCTAAGCTAACTCCCGATCCGATTGAATTGATGATTTCGAGATCGGATCTGAGACTTCTACTAATCTGATCGATCGACTATGGTAATTTGACTAGCTGCTTCAATAGCTTTCGCACGAGCTAATTGAGTAGTTTCTGCCTTCGCCAGAGTGACCCCCATGCGACGATAGGGGCGAGAGTCAGGTTTCCCAAATAACCGGATATCCACATCTGGCAACTTGAGCGCTTGCTCTACTCCAGTAAAGTAGATCGAATCAGATGTTTCACTAGCTAAAATCACCGCACTCGCAGCCGGAGCATATTGAATAACATTCGGGATTATCGCCCGTAAATGTAATTCAAATTCATTTAGATTCTGGGAAATTAGCGTCACCATTCCCGTATCATGAGGGCGAGGTGATAGTTCCGAAAAAATTACTTCAAT
Organism: Chamaesiphon sp. GL140_3_metabinner_129_sub; assembly: GCA_025358725.1. Taxonomy (GTDB): domain Bacteria; phylum Cyanobacteriota; class Cyanobacteriia; order Cyanobacteriales; family Chamaesiphonaceae; genus Chamaesiphon. Next base: position 5,267 of record JANYIT010000368.1, on the reverse strand, counting down.
TGATAAACTCTTCAATAATTACCTTCTGACTGTCGCCTCTCGATCCAGCGATTGCGTAATTCCAAGCTGTCTCCACTTCATCTGCGTTAGCAACTACTGATTGTCCTTTTCCCGATGAAGACATCACTGGCTTCACGACATTAGGAAACCCGATCTTTTGAACTGCTGCTTGCATTTCCACCAAGGTAGTAGCATAGGCATATTTAGCCGTCCGCACGCCTAATTCCTGATGAGCTAATTCACGAATCCGATCGCGATTCATCGTATAGTGAGTAGCCTTGGCAGTAGGAATCACCGTAATTCCGCGCTGTTCAAATTCCGCTAATTTTTCAGTCCTAATGGCTTCAATTTCGGGAATGATGTAATCAGGTTGATGTTTAGAAACAACTCGTTCGAGATCGTCCCCACTTAACATCGAAATGACTTCAAACTCATCAGCAACTTGCATCGCTGGTGCATGAGGATATCGATCGATCGCCACGACATGATTGCCTAGTCTTTGCGCTGCGATCGTAAATTCTTTACCCAATTCACCCGATCCCAATAACATCAACTTTTTTGGCAGTTTAATCACGATCTAAAAATAGAAACAATCTCTTCCTATTTTAACAATGATCGTGAGCTTAATTTCCTGATCCGGAAAGTACCGCTGTGATGAAGGATAGTAGCTATGAAGGCATTTAGTATATATCGCAACAGCGAACACTAATGTAGCTTTCAACTTTCAACTTTCAACTTTCAACTTTCAACTATTATTCAGCTCCAATGAATTACCGCTTCGATTGCCCACCGGGGACAACCTCGATGGGTAGTCACAGTTTTTTCACTCATCACATTACCTTGGGCATCGGAGATTGTTTCCGTTCTGACGATAGTTTCACCATTTTCAAGGTAGTCTTCTAGCACACCAATAACATTAGCCCGTAACTGCTCTGAGATTGAAGCCAAGGCAGGAGCCGTCAGGATACTACTAAGATCTTCATCATATAAAAGAGATGAATCATGAGGCTGACTGGGACCAGATCTAGGCATAGTAGAGTTAGTGTTGAAATGGAGATTGTGATCAGGTGAATTATCGATCGCTAGCTTTGAGATAATTTTACCCAAGATATCACTGTCAGTGCTGCCACTAATGCCGTTTTGGCGATCGATTAAATCAGCATTAGCGACAGTAGGCACATCTCCTAGTTTAACAATCCAGGCAATCCGATCTCTAAGTGAGAGTGAAATTAATCCTAGCCGAGTTTGAAGATCCAGTCGATCGTCAGTGCAGATCATTTGCTGAACACGGTACCATTTCGATCGAGCGAGAATCAAAATATCTAATCGTAACCCTGTAGTGAGCTGTTGTTGATTTTCTTGCCACATTTGCCACAATTCTGCTACTGACTCATATCGCAAATCATAGCCTGCCGGAATTTCATACTTCTGATAACGCATAAATCCACGTTCAGCAGTAGCCGTATCGATCGGAATAAACTGACATTCAGAAATGATATTCTGAATCATTTCTGAATATTTACTATCTTTTTTTACCAAGATATAATGTAGCTTTTCTGCTATTTTATGGATAGCAATTAATTCACTATTTGGAGTCGATAATTGCAATGAATTATGAGCATAATCGATCCGGAGATCTTGGTTGACTACCAAACGTTTGCGACCACGCGCAAACCGCCAGATAATAGTTTCATCATCTAGCCCATCAAGCATATTTTCTTGATCTTCGAGCAATTGACTGCGATCTTCCATTTCAGTCTGTGGATATAAATCTTGGTGTGTTTTGGTGAAGCTTGAAGCCTCAGGAGCATGAGTATCAATAATCATGTGTTTTAGTCACTCGATCGATTGGACTTGTAGCGGAGATTTGGAGTTTTAATATAAAATACATTAAATTAATCAACGAACTCGTTAATTTCGTCGTTGCCACGATAGAATCGATAATGTATGCCAAATCATTACTTACCGAAATATGTAGATCCACTACCACGATCAGGATTGATCCCATCTTGACTATGGCTACTACCATAGAGTACCCAAAATCGTTCTCGGTATTAAACTACTTGAGCACCAACCCTGAAGCCCATCATCCAAGCGATTAACTACACTAGTAGGATCGACAAAAATGTATCAGAATTGATAGGTATTGCCCAACTTTGGTCATAAACTGTACACTATCATGCAGAAATGAAAAAATTATCATCGTAGAATGCAGCTTGCTGTATTCAGTAGTTAAAAAAACACAGTGTGAGGGAAAGCATCAATAAAATGACGAAATTGTTATCAAAAAATTTTCTATCTCCAATCCTCATTGGTCTTGCAGTCTGGATTGCTGGTGGATCCCCAGTCAGAGCTAATCCCACTAATAGTGAATCTACAGGCACATCTCCTCAAAGCACTACCACTCAGTCAGTAGCAGCTCCAGCAGCCTTAAAAGTCAATAATTCGATCGCTACCACTGTCAGTACCGAGCCGACTGCAGAGCAAATCAATCAAGCTACAGAAGCAACAGAGATTAAGCCTGGTGACTGGGCTTATCAAACACTCCAAGCCCTAAATACTAAATATAGCTGTGCCGATGCACCTACTGGCAATCGCACTCTATCTCGTGAAGAATTTGCAACTAGTCTCAACGGCTGTATTCAATCGATCGAGCAATTAGTTGCCAGAAAGCCTCGTAAATTTCTGAAAAAAAGACGAGTAGCACCAGCTCCTGAAGTTGTCACTCCGCCGCCAGTAGCTCCAGAAATGGCTCCGCCACCGCCAGCACCAGTTCAGCCACCTGCGCCGCCAGAAGTTTCGCAGCAAGATCTCGACCAACTCAAGCAACTAGTCCAGTCTTTTAACACTGAGCTTCAAGGCGTAGATGCTCGCATTCAGAGCTTGGATGCTAAACTTGCCGCGCTCAAAGCCCAAAGTTTTTCTACCACAACTAAACTAGTTGGAGAGGCGATTTTTGCAGTAACTGGTTTAGCTGGTGGTCCTAATTCAGCAAGCCGCAATACTATTTTCTCCGATCGCGTGCGGCTAAATTTCCGCAGCAGCTTCACTGGCAAAGACTTACTGTTAGTTCGCTTGCAATCGCGCAATAGTAACAGTTTTGCTGGAACTGCCTCTGGTACGAACATGACGCGGTTAGGGTTTGAAGGTAGTGAAGAAAATGCTACTACGATCCAAAGATTGCAGTATCAACTGCCCCTAGCTGCGACAACTAAAGTATTTATTGAATCAGTAGGTAGTGAGTTTAACGATAACTACTACACTTTCAACCCCGAACACCAAGCCGCTGGTACTGGTGCTGTTACCAGATTTGGGCGATTTAACCCCGTCTATCGCCTCAGTGCTGAAGGTGCAGGTATTGGTGTGGATCACAAGTTCAGCCCCAATTTAGGATTGGTACTGAGCTACGCTGTACCTAAAGTTGGGGGTGTTGAAACGGTGAATAACCCACTGACAACAGCTACTGGAAGCAATGGTTTATTTAACGGTTCTAACGTGCTGTTTTCCCAGCTAACATTGAAACCTTCTGATGATGTAAACTTGGGCTTAATCTACGCTCATTCCTACACTACCAATGGTTCAGGTATTTCTGGTGCCACAGGTAGTACCATTGCCAACAACCCATTCAACGGATCGCCAACTTCCGCCAATCACTATTCATTGGCAGCAAGTGTCAATCTTTCTAAAGATCTAATTTTATCAGCTTGGGGTGGCTTGACTCAAGCCCAGCGGGAAACTGCGGCAGGTGGTAAAGCTGATATCTGGAACTATGCAGTAACTCTTGCTGCCAAAGATTTTGGCTCCAAAGGGAGTACCTTGGGCTTTGTGGTAGGGATGCAACCTAAATTGACTAGTAATACTGGTATTACTACTCGGGTTGATTCAAGTACTGGTCTACACTTGGAAACTTTTTACAAGTATAAAGTCAGTGACAATCTCTATATCACGCCTGGATTGTTGATGTTGACCAATCCTGAGCACAATTCGGCAAACCCGACTGAGTACCTCGGTACGATTCGGACAACCTTTGTGTTCTAGTCAATAGTTTCTAGTCGTTATCGCAATTTGCTAGTAAATAGTGGGGAAGAACTATTGTGTACACCCCACTATTTTTGTTGATATTGGCACTTTCTGCTGTTTTTGAGATGGACAGGATATTTTCCGACACCAGAGGGAGAATCAAAACGACGAAGAGTAGTAATCGATCGCCCTTTACTGTTTACTGGTAGTTAATAATTGATAATCAATAACTGATGAAACGACGGGACATATTACTTGGTGCCTCCAGCATTGCTACAGCCGCAGTTGTAGCTAATTCCCAACTGAGTATCGCCAAACAACCAGATGTCAAAATTACGACCCCTGCGATCAAGCCAGAGACTAGTGTTGGTAGAAACATCCAAATCACCAAAGATTTACCTGGCTACTATGTTGCCCCTGCCGGGACGGGGAAATTTCCCGCAGTAATTGTCTTGATGGAAGCTTTTGGTTTAAATAAATGGTGCAAGAGTATCTGCGATAGGTTGGCACAGTCAGGATTCGCAGCTATCGCGCCAGACTTCTATCGGGGAGCTACTTATGCCTATACAGATGTCACGGGAGCAGTAGCTAAATTAAAATCCCTCAATGATGATGCCATCATGAGTGATGTCGGTAAAAGTATTGATTTCCTTGTAGGGAAGCCCGAAATTAATGCCAATGGGATTGGCGTAATCGGCTTCTGTATGGGCGGAAGATATGCGTTCCTGTCCAACGCAGCCTATCCCACCAAGATCAAAGCTGCGATCTCCTTTTACGGTGGTGGTATTGATGCTAGCCCAGGTAATCCGCTCGGACAAAAATCATTACTCGATCGAGTCCCCGCCATGCAATCACCGATCATGTTGATGTATGGTAGTGAAGACCAACTCATCGCTGCTGAAGAACACGGTAGAATTGCGACTGCCTTATCCAAAGCCAAGAAACGTTATATTCTCAATCTTTTTCCTCACGCTGGACATGGTTTTATGAGCGACAGGCGGGAAAGTTTTTCACCTGAAGCCGCAGCGGAAGCTTGGATGATGACAACAGGATTTTTTAGCACCAACCTGAAGCCGAAGAAAGCCAAGAAATCAGCTTCTATTAATTAACGTGAGTTCGAGTTAAGGTTATTTGCTACGTTTAGGCACCGCACTCGATTGAAATCGGTGCTAGTGGTGCAAAGTCCGCCTACGCGGACTAGTATGTGAGTCCGCGTAGGCGGACTTTGCATCATGAGTAGAGACTTC
>JANYIT010000298.1 GCA_025358725.1 Chamaesiphon sp. GL140_3_metabinner_129_sub | reverse complement strand
CGAAGTAACCCGCGCGTTGTTAAAAAGACCCGTTCAAAATTTCCAGCGAAAAAACCTTTTCATCCTGGTACGGGAACTCAGCACCCACACCTTAGTTTCTCTATTGCTAGCACTGCTTAGAGCTTAACCGAGAAGTATTGGTAGTAAATTACCTCGAATTCTAAAACTGTTAGCGTAGTCTCTTTGAACACAAAAAGGATAAAGCCTCGCTCTTGCCAGACTTTACCCCTTAATTTTTAGCTTGAGAATCGATCGATCAAAGATACTAACGATTCTATTCAGTTTCGCTCGATCTATTTCTTAGCAGAATTAGCTAATTTCTTTTTCATCCGGAAAGCTGCTGTACCACCAATAAGTGTCGCAATAATCGTAAATGGTTCAGGGACTGCGGCGGCGACTGGCGATGCTACGAATGAATATGTACCCGCTGTATTAGTTCCGACAATCCCAGGAATATCACTGAAAGTAAATACGCTTGTTAGTGCTTGCGTTACATCTCCATTAGTCCGATCCGTCAAGAAAGATCCAACATTACCAATAACTCCAAAGCTAACACCTTGATTGTTATTGTTATACAGACTTTGGAACTGGGAGCCTGCGGCAACAGTGTAACTAATGTTATTGGCGAAATCAAATGTTAAGTTACTTGCAAGTTCGTAGACAAGACTCTCTCCAGTACCACTAATATAGTTAAAATTTCCTGTGACTGGAGTCACCCCCAGAGAGCCATTGAAATATGAGGCTATGACCGATAGTGCCGGAGAACCGGAAGTATCAGCAGTTGCGTTTCCACTAAAATCGACAGAAAATCCAGAACCAGCAGTTACATCTTGAAAGAAATCGCGGGTGAATCCGTTCGCTGCAACTTGTCCAGTTGTGAACACGACAGCTCCAGCGGGTGCAGCCGGAATCATTGCGACAACACCGATCGCCAAACTACCAGCAGCAATTAATTTGGCTACACTACTAGTGGCAACAGCAGCTTTGATCGAATTCGGTGAATCGGTAAATTGTTTCGTTTGCATGGTTAATTTTCCCTAATTTTCAATACAATTCGTTTTTACATCCCTAATATTTGACTAGCATTGACCAGCACAAATAAATATGGGAGAACAGTAAGTCTTAAACTTATGCGCCTTTATATTTCATCGTCGCGCAAGTTACATTTAGCCTATAGCAGAATCAGGCAGTTCATAAAACTTTCAGCAAAATAGCGTAAAAATCATGGTCAGATCAAATTAAACTCACAATTAATCAGAAATACTCACAATATGACATAGAAATTACTAGGTGATTTATTAAAGCTTTCAGCAAAATTACCTAATTTTTCTATTTGAGCTGTATTAAACCACGGAAATCACAAAAGATCAACAGTAATACGAGTGAATTTAAGCCAATCTCAGATAAATATTTCTGAACGATAGAGCGACACTCTGATTAGGCTCTAGCGTCAATCTGTGGTTAGAGTCGTTCGATCAATTAAGGGTTTCAGCCGATCGATTAAATTTAAATTTGATTGTGTAATATGTAACTTAAATTAAATTAGATACGGACACAATTGATCGACCGCAATGGCAAAACAGCGATCGCGATTAAATTGGTAAAATCGGTAAAGTGGGATCAATTTAGTCGTCAGTAATAACATCTTGGATATCTATCAACTCGCAGTTCGCCCGCTCCTCTTCTCTGCACTCAAAGCCGATCCAGAAGTAGTCCACCAGCAGTCATTAGCCCTCTTACAGGCGATCGATACCACTCCGACTTCACCCTTGACCAAAATCGCTAAAGCTAGCTTCCAGCAGTCTTTTTGTCGGACAGATAGCCAATTGGAACAGTCTCTATTTGGACTGAAGTTTGCCAATCCGGTGGGGTTGGCGGCTGGCTTTGATAAGGATGGAATTGCCGCAGGGATGTGGCAATATTTGGGATTTGGGTTTGCTGAACTGGGAACAGTTACGTATCATCCTCAGCCTGGAAATGATCGACCACGGTTATTTCGATTACCCCAAGATCGAGCGGCATTAAATCGGATGGGGTTTAATAATTTGGGCTGTGCAGCGATGGCTGCAGCACTCAAACAGCGTCAGAATAGTGATTTTACCATTCCGATCGGGATTAATTTAGGTAAGTCCAAGATTACGCCATTAGCAGATGCTGCTACCGATTATTTAGGGAGTTTTCAATGCTTAAAAGATCTGGGCGACTATTTCGTGATTAATGTGAGTTCACCAAATACACCTAATTTACGGGATCTACAAGAAATAGAACCTTTGCGGATTATTTTCGATACCTTACAGCAGGAAAATCAAGGTCAAAAACCCATCTTAGTTAAAATTGCTCCCGATTTAGCATGGGAAGACATCTCGGCGGTAGTTGAGTTATCCCAAACGTATCAATTAGCCGGAATTATTGCGACAAATACGACGATCGATCGATCGCAATTAACTACTAAAATAGTTGCGGCGACAGGTAAAACAGTCACCGAAGAAGCAGGTGGAATCAGTGGCGCACCAGTTCGCCAAAAGTCTACAGAAGTGATCCGGTTTATCCATCAGCAGACGGGTGGAAGTTTGCCAATTATCGGTGTGGGTGGGATTTTTACCGCCGATGATGCGTGGGAGAAAATTACTGCTGGAGCGAGTTTGATTCAGGTTTATACAGGTTGGACTTATAATGGGCCGTGGATGGTCGATCGAATTTTGACAGGATTGTTAGCCAAATTAGAAGCACACAGACTGGACTCAATTTCCGCCGCTGTCGGCATCGCCAGTCAGCAAAGATCTTCGGGTACCAATTAAGGGCACTCTTGATGGTTGCCAACGGGCACATCTTGAACAAAGCAAAAGCTGTAACCATAAAAATATCCCCGTCGTGCGATCTAGCACAACAGGAATATAAAAATGCTCAGAAACTTACAGCTTTTTTATTTACTCTGAGCTTGCAGTTTTTTGCGTAGCCGCAATGCGGCAGTACCACCAATTAACGTACCAATCATCGTAAATGGTTCGGGGATGGCAGTAGCAAGATTTCCACTCAACACTACATTATCAAGAAGTAGTCCACGATTATCTCCGCCAGCGTGGTCGAAAATCAATCCCGCGATCGTTGTAGATCCAACAGTGAAGCTTCTGCTAATTGTTGTAAAAGGATCGGATGAGGCGAGTGTAAAAACTTCATTATAGAGGCTGCCCAGAGAGACAGCTACCGAATTGGTATCACCACGTTGGGAACCAGCAAGGCTAAACTGTAGATTGACAAGATCCCCTGAATTAAACAAATAGGCAGTTTTTGATTCAATTTTTCCAGCAGCAACTGTTGATCCATCGAGATCTAAATATAGTCCATTGCCAGGTAAAGGATCGTAAGCCCCATTGCCAATTAGATCAATACTTCCCCTGGTGACATTCCAATTTGCTAACCCTGTATAGTTGAGAACTTGATTGCCACCATTAGCACTATTTTCAGCGTTAAAGTTATCTGACAAGAGCGTAACTGCTGCTGCTGGCTGGGAGGTACTAAGCCCCAATACGCCAAAAGCAGCTAACAAACTGAGTGTGTTAGACGACAATGAGGTTGGCGGGTGATGACACCCGTATTGTCGGATCGCACACAAAGTAGAGACAGAAAAACAAGAGCTTGAGTAGCCAAAAAGAAAGACACTAGAAAATCTCCCCAGGAAGAGAGAAAGTCAAGTG